>DATJYT010000343.1:0-2478 GCA_035499475.1 Xanthobacteraceae bacterium
GCTTCGCAAGGTATCGCCGTGCTGCGGCAGCTTGGCGTTGCCGAGGACGCCGAGCACGTCAACCCGCATGGCGGCGCTATTGCGCTCGGCCATCCGCTCGGCATGTCGGGCGCTCGGCTCGCTTTGACCGCCGTGCACGGATTGGAGAAGCGCAACGGCAAGCGCGCGCTCGCCACCATGTGCGTCGGCGTCGGGCAGGGCGTTTCGCTGGCGCTGGAGCGGGTCTGATTGTTTTGTCATCGTCCGCGAAGATGGACGATCCCGTAGACTGCGAGATGGCGGCGAATACTGGATGCCCGCCTTCGCGGCATGACATGAGGAGGAGAATCGCGCCGTGCCCATGAGTCCGGGTTACATTCCGTTCCACCCCCATCCGTCGAAGCCTAAATACAAGCCGCCGGCGGGCGCGGTCTGCGCGCACTGCCACGTGTTCGGTCCGGAGAGCAAATTTCCCTACGCGCCGGAGCGCAAATACACGCCGTGCGACGCACCGAAGGAAAAGCTGTTCGCGCTGCGCGATTTCCTCGGTCTCGACAAGAACGTCATCGTCCAGGCCTCGTGCCATTCCAAGGACAACCGGGCGATGGTCGACGCGCTCGATGCCGCGAAAGGCCGGGCCAAGGGCGTAGCCTTCGTCGGCGAGGAAGTGACCGACGATCAGCTCAAATGGATGGACAAGGCCGGCGTGCGTGGCGTGCGCTTCAATTTCCTCAAGCGGCTGGTGGATTTCACGCCGCGCGACGTGCTCCAGCGCATTGCCAAGCGCGTCGATAAGCTCGGCTGGCACATCGTGGTCTATTTCGAGATGCCCGATCTGCCCGAGCTTGAGGACTTCTTCACCGCCCTGCCAACGGCCGTCGTGGTCGATCATATGGGCACTCCGGATGTGCGCAAGGGCGTCGACGACCCCGAGAACCAACGCTTCCATCGGCTGATGGACAAGAACAAGAACTTCTGGGTGAAAGTGACCTGCCCGGAGCGCATGTCGGTCGCCGGGCCGCCTTACGATGACGTGGTGCCGTTCGGCCGCGCACTGGTCGAGCGCTTCCCCGACCGCGTCATCTGGGGCACCGATTGGCCCCATCCCAACATGAAACGGGAAGCCCCGGACGACGGCGTCCTGGTCGATTATATCCCCAAGATCGCGACCACCGCGGCGCTTCAGCAGAAGCTGCTGGTCGATAACCCGATGCGGCTCTATTGGAGCTGACGTATCGGCGTCGCGGCCGGGCTTGTCACGGGCATGACGGAACGGGCGAGCGAATTTAAGAACGCTTCAAGACTGGGACCGCTTACGTTGCCAAGCTCTCCTGCGCTATATATGTGAGGTCTTAGGGAGGCCGCCGATGGCCCGTGAACAGCACGATTACGACGATATTCCCGGCACGTTCGTGTTTGACGCCGAACGGTCGCGCCAGGGATTTGGCATCAACATGTTCTGCATGTCGCTGATGAAGGACGAGAACCGCAAGGCGTTCAAGGCGAACGAGGCGGAGTATCTCAAAAAATTCAAGCTGACGCCGGAGCAGGCCGACGCCGTGCTCAAGCGCGATTACAACCGCATGCTGGAGCTCGGCGGCAACATTTATTTCACCGCCAAGCTCGGCGCCACCGACGGCCATTCGTTCCAGCATCTGGCCGCGGTGATGACCGGCAACACGCAGGACGCCTACGCCAAAATGATGCTCGAGGGCGGCCGTAACGTCGAAGGCAATCGCTCGCGAACGGGGAAGAATACGCCGTCGAAATTCCTCTCCGGTGGCGCGGCGAAAAAGGCCGCGAAGCCGAAAGCTAAAGCAAAGGCCCGCAAGACCAAATCAAAATCCAAATCAGCAAAGCGGAAGTGAAGCCGTGGCCAGAATCATCGCAGGTGTAGGTTCATCGCACGTGCCCGCCATCGGCGCGGCGCTCGACAACGGCAAGACCGAGGAACCCTATTGGAAGCGGGTGTTCTCGGGTTTCGTCAAATCGCAACAGTGGATGCGCGAGACCAAGCCCGACGTCGCGATCATCGTCTACAACGATCACGCTTCGGCGTTCTCGGTGGAGATGATCCCGACCTTTGCGCTCGGCTGCGCCGCCGAATTTCCGCCCGCCGATGAAGGCTGGGGGCCGCGCCCGGTGCCGGTGGTGAAGGGCCATCCGGCACTCGCCTCGCATATCGCGCAGTCGGTCATTCTCGACGAGTTCGATCTCACCATCTGCAACAAGATGGAGGTCGATCACGGCATGACCGTTCCGATGAACCTGCTGTTCGGCAAAGTCGAAAAGGACGGCCACTGGCCGTGTCCGGTCATTCCGCTCGCGGTCAATGTCGTGATGTATCCGCCGCCGACTGGGCATCGCTGCTTCATGCTCGGCCGCGCCATCCGCAAGGCGGTCGAGTCCTATCCGGACGATTTGCGGGTGGTGATCTTCGGCACCGGCGGCCTGTCGCACCAGATCAGCGGGCCGCGCGCCGGTCTCATCAACAGCAAA
>DATJYT010000344.1:0-17290 GCA_035499475.1 Xanthobacteraceae bacterium
CATCCGCTACGGCTATACGTCGGCAGAGAAGGCGCCGCATCTGTGGGGCGGCTTTGCGCAATATGTGTACCTGCCGTGGAATGCGGTGGTGCATCACGTGCCGAAGGGCGTGTCGGCCGAGCTTGCCGGGCTGGTGACGCCTATGGCGAACGGCGTCGAATGGTCCTTGTTCGACGGCGGCGTCGGCTACAATTCGACCGTGCTGATTCAGGGGCCGGGCCAGCAGGGCCTGTCGCAGACGGTGATCTGCAAACAGGCCGGCGCCTCGCTGATCATTGTCACCGGCACGTCCAAGGACAAAGCGCGCATCGAAGTCGCCAAGAAACTCGGCGCCGACTATGTCATCGACGTGCAGAAGGAAAATCCGCTCGATCGCGTCATGGAAATCACCGGCGGCAAGGGCGTCGACGTGGCCCTCGACTGTACCGCCGGCGCCGGCACCATTCCGATCCTGCTCGGTATCGAGGCGCTCAAGCGCAAGGGCGGCATCATCGTGGCGCAAGGGGAAATGGCGCAGTTCCCCAATTTCCCGCTGGAGAAATTCACGGTGAAGTTCATCACCATGAAGAGCGCGCGCGGCCACAGTTACAAGGCGTGCGAGCTGGCTTTGGAGCAGCTTGCCTCGAAGCGGTTCCCCTTGGAGTTGATCACCACGCACCGCTTCGGCCTCAAGGACGTCGATCTCGCCATCAAGTCGGTCGGCGGGGAGGGCGTGCCGGACGTGATTCATGCTTCTCTGATGCCGTGGTTGTAAGGCGTCATTGTCGCAGGCTTTACGGCGGGCTCCGTGCTAACCTCCGCTCAATCCCGCAATGAGCGGGTATCACGGAAAGCTGAGCATCGAGGAGGTGCACATGGCGCCGATGCGTAAAATCACGAAGTGGTTCGCTATGGGACTGGCCGCCGCGGCGGTCGTGGGTCTCGATGGTCGCCTTCACGCGCAAGAGCTCACCATCGGCACCATCGGTGCATCGAGCGACGCGCCGTTCTTCATCGCCGATGCCAAGGGCTATTTCGCCGAGCAGGGGCTCAAGGTGAAATTCGTACGCTTCGATTCGGCGGCGAAGATGATTCCGTCCCTTGGCTCGGGCGAAGTCGATGTCGGCAGCGGCGCCACCTCGGCCGGCCTCTATAACGCGATCAAGCGCGGCATCGGCATCAAGATCGTTGCCGACAAGGCGCGCAACGCCAAGGGTTATGGTTTTCAGGCGATCCTGGTACGCACCGACCTGATGGAAAGCGGCAAGGTCAAGAGCCTGAAGGACTTCAAGGGCCTCAAGGTGGCGATGTCGGCCAACGGCAACAGCGAGAACGCCTTCATGAACTACGCGTTGGTGCAGAACGGGCTGAGCTACAACGACATCGATCCGGTTTTCCTGGGCTTCCCCAATCAGATCGCCGCCTATGCCAACAAGGGGATCGATGCGAGTCTCACCGTCGAGCCGACGGTCACCGAAGTGCTCAAGCTCGGCACGGCGAAGAAGCTCATCGGCGCCGACGACGTTTTTCCCGATTATCAGACCGCGGTCATCTTCTACAGCCCGAAATTCATGCAGGATCAGCCCGACAATGCCAAGAAATTCATGATTGGCCTGGTCAAAGCGATGCGGCTTTACAACGATGCACTCAAGGACGGACACATTGCCGGCCCAGGCGCCGACGACATTATCAATATTCTGACCAAATATTCCTTCATCAAGGATCCTGCGGTCCACCGCAATATCGTCTCGCAGGCGGTCGACCCGGACGGTCAGCTCAATATGCCGTCGCTGCAGATGGCTTGGCAGTTTTTCGTCGACACCAAGCAGATCGACGGCTCGGTAAAGGTCGACGATGCGGTCGATCTCAGCTACGTGCACGAGGCGTCGAAGAAGCTCGGCCCCTACGTGAAGAAGACCGCGATGTAGTGACGGCTGCCGTGCGTCGGATGCGTTTGGAGCAGTGGCGATTGCTGTAACGCGAATTTTGGTGCGCGAGGCGCGCGCTTCGGCTTCCAGACGCCGAGGCGGCATGCTAGCAGGACGTAGCCTGTTCGAGCGCGGATAGTTTAATGAATTCGGTCTTTGTTGCGCGCGGGGCCGCGGATGCGGTTCCGATCTGGTTCGTCACGGCGGCGAACTATCCCGAGGTGCGCGGGCTTATCGGAAGCGAGGCTTGCGTCTTCGCAGACGCTGCCGGGTTCGAGCCGAAAGCCGGCCGTCATCTGCTGCTGCCGGGCAAGAGCGGACTCGGCGGCGTGCTGTTCGGTATCGAAGCCGCGGACGACGTGAAAAACTCGTTTCTGCCCGGTCGGCTGCCGCAGCAATTGCCCAACGGGGTTTACCGGTTCGCCAATGAAGCCGATGACGCTCGGCTCGCCTCGCTCGCTTTCGCGCTCGGCTCGTATCAATTTACGCGCTATCGCAAGTCTGACGCGCATCAGGCCAAACTCGAATTATCGCAGAGCATCGACGGCGACGATCTTGAGCGCATCGTCGAAGGCGTGGCGCTCGCCCGCGACCTCATCAACACGCCTGCAAACGATATGGGGCCGGCGGACCTCGAAGCGGCGGCACGTGAGCTTGCCGCGCGCGACGGCGCTGAAGTCCAATCGATCGTCGGCGATGATTTGCTGGCGCAGAATTTTCCGTTGATCCATGCCGTCGGCCGCGCTGCGGCGAAGACGGCGGCGCCGCGGTTGATCGACATGGTGTGGGGCGACAACAATCATCCCCGCGTCACCCTGGTCGGCAAGGGCGTCTGTTTCGATACCGGCGGCCTCGATATCAAGCCCGACTCCGGCATGCTCAACATGAAGAAGGACATGGGCGGCGCGGCAACCGCGCTTGCGCTCGCCCACATGATCATGTCGCGCCGGCTGAAGCTGCGGCTGCGCGTACTTATCCCGGCGGTGGAGAATTCCATCGCCGGCGCGAGCTTTCGCCCGCGCGACATCTATAAATCGCGCAAGGGCATCACGGTCGAGATCGGCAATACCGATGCCGAGGGCCGATTGATCCTCGCCGACGCGCTGGCGCTCGCCGACGAGGAAAAACCCGGACTGATCGTCGACTTCGCGACATTGACGGGCGCCGCCCGCGTGGCGCTCGGTCCTGACGTGCCGGCGTTCTTCACCGACGACGATGCGCTTGCTGGAGAACTGATGGATTGCAGCGTCACGGAGAACGATCCGGTGTGGCGGCTGCCGCTGTGGCGGCCGTACGAGGCAATGCTGGATTCCAAAGTGGCCGACATCAACAATGTCGGCGGCAGCCAGGGCGGCGCCATCACGGCTGCGCTGTTCATGCGGCGTTTCGTGACCGTGAAATCGTGGCTGCACTTCGACTTGTTTGCGTGGACGCCATCATCGAAGCCAGGTCGGCCCGAGGGCGGCGAGTGCCAGACGGCGCGCGCACTCTACGCGCTCCTTGCCGCGCGTTACGGCTGAGCTTGTGATGGCGGCGACCGAATTCGACCCTCGCGTCACGGCGGCGCGTGGCGATCTGGCAGCAAAGCACCTCGAAGGCAGGATAGCGGCCCGCCGCTATGTCGAAGGCCGACTTCGGGAAATCGTCGAGCCGCAGGCGCCGCTGCGTATCGAGCCGCGCCCGGATGCGCCGCTCCTGACCGAAGCGCTCAAGGGCGAGCGTGTCACGATCTACGACACGAACGGGGAAGGCTGGGCCTGGGGCCAACTCGCGACCGACGGCTATGTCGGCTGGCTCCCTGAAAGCGCGCTTGCTGCGCCCGGCGCAGCCGCGACCCACAAAGTGGCGGCGCTGCGAACTTTCGCGTTCCCGGGTCCTTCGATCAAGATGCCGCCGCTCGAAGCGCTGCCGTTCGGCGCGCGTCTCGTCGTTGCGCGCACGGAAGATTCCTGGGCTGTGACGACGCTCGGCGCGTACATCCCAGCGGTGCATCTTGCGTCGGCCGCGCGGAACGAAGCCGACTTCGTTGCCGTCGCGGAGCGCTTCCTTGGCGCGCCTTATCTTTGGGGTGGGAAGACGTCGCTCGGCCTCGATTGCTCCGGTTTGGTGCAGGTCGCGCTTCAAGCTTGCGGAGTCCAGTGTCCCCGTGACAGCGACATGCAGGAGCGCACTGTCGGCGTGGCAGTTGCCGACGGGGGGACCAAGTCCGCTCTACGGCGCGGGGATCTCGTATTCTGGAAAGGCCATGTCGCGATCGTTCGCGACCGTGACAGCAGCTTGCACGCCAACGCGTTTCACATGGCGGTCGCGATCGAGCCGTTGGCTGATGCGATCGCGCGCATCCGCGTTGCCGGATTCGAGGTCACCAGCGTGCGCAGGGTTGCGCTATGATAAAAATGAAGAAACGAACGGGAGGATCGATTCATGGTGTCGCGTCGGGATTTCCTTAGCTCTACGCTCGCGGCGGGAGCGGGCGTGATGTTGCCGGCTGGACTTTCACAACCCGCAGTGGCGCAGCCGGCGAGGCGCATGATTGTCGATGCGCAGGTGCATTTGTGGAAAGCGGAGTCGCCCGATTGGAAATGGGTGCCGGGCCTGAAGCCGCAACTCCCGGAGCCCATGACCATCGAGCGACTTTTGCCGCTGATGGACGAAGCGGGCGTCGACCGCGTGGTGATCGTGCCGCCGTCGTGGGTGGGTGACCGCAACGACTATGGGCTCGAGGCGGTGCGGCGTTATTCCGACCGCTTCCACGTCATGGGCCGCTTTCCGGTTGAGAATCCGCAAGCCGGCACGCTGTTGCCGAAATGGAAGGAACAGCCGGGCATGCTTGGCATTCGGCTCACCTTCAACAACAACACGACGCGCCCATGGTTGTCGGATGGCACCACCGATTGGTTCTGGACCGAGGCCGAGAAGGCCCAGATCCCCGTCTATGTCTTCACGCCGGGCGAGACCGCGAAACTCGGTCCCATCGCCGAACGTCATCCGCAACTCACGCTCATCATCGACCACATGGGCATTGCTGTCAGCATGGGACAGGACGCGATCACGGCGGCCATCGATCAGACGGTTGGATTGGCCAAATATCCGAACGTCAGTTGCAAAGTCTCGGCATCGCCGGGGGCGTCGAAAGAGCCGTATCCGTTCCGCGACATGACGGTGCATTTGCACCGCGTGTTTGACGCCTATGGTCCACAGCGCTGCTATTGGGGCAGCGACCTGACGAATACGTTTTCCAAGGGGCCGTACCGCCAGCGCGTTACTCACTTCACCGAAGAGTTGAGCTTCCTGTCGGAAAGCGACAAGGATTGGGTCATGGGCCGCGCCATCCTCGCGCGGCTGAAGTGGTCGTGAGGCGCCTCGGTCTTCATTGCAGCGTTTCGGATTGCCCCGGATGGCGGCCGGCGCGCTGGGGGAGAACGAGGATGCAGATCAGGATAAAAGCGCCGATGATCGCGGTTGCAAGTGGGCGGCTCAGCGCCAGTCCGCCGTCGGCTGTCGGCTTGTCGAGGTAGTCGCCGACCGTCGCGCCGAACGGCCGCGTTAGAATGAACGCGGCCCAGAACAGAAGCACCCGCGAAACGCCTGTCAGAAAATAGGCGGCGGCAATGATCGCCAATCCAGCGGCGAATACGAAGGTGCCGTGTTCGTAGCCGGTGCTGTCGGACATCCAGTCGCCGAGAGCGGTGCCCAGGGTTTGCGAGAATGTGATCGCGACCCAATAGAAAGCCTCAGCCTTGGCGGTGCTGACGGTCGAGACCGATATCGAGCCAAGCGACCAATACCAAGCGCCGAGCGTGGTGATCAGGCAGGCAAAAAGCAGCGTCGACCCGCCTGCGTAGCCGATCCCCAGCGACCGGTCGGCGAAGTCGGCCATGGTGGTGCCCGCTGTCGTTGAGGCGATGATCGTTGCCCAATAGAGGAACGGATGGAATTTCTTCGCGGCGATCTGGAGAATGACGAAGACCAAGAGCAGCGAAAGAAAAAGGGCCGTGCCGACCAGATAGCCCCAGTTCAGCGTCATCGTCACCGTGTCGCCGCCGGTTTCGCCAAGCGTCGTGGCGGCAATCTTGAGAATCCAGAACACGATCGTGACTTCGGGAACTTTGGTTGCATCTTGCGCGTCAGCGTCGGTCACCGTGCACTCCAGATCATCCAGCCTCGGCGGCGACTTCAATCATGACCCGTGTGTTACGGCAACGGTCTGTTGATCATCGTTTTAGCCGCTACACGTCAGTGCTCTTCACGATTAAATGCACCGAAGGCTATTCTTCTCCGTAGGGCGGTTCTTTCGCGCTCGAAATGGGCGGTGAGTGCCGAGCCGAGGTGGCGATGAATCCGTCATCCTCCTGGCCTTGCCTGGGATCGCTAAAGGGGACAATCTAGCGACGAGAGGCGCGCATCCGCTCTTCCTACATCAAGCGCGCCCAATGGCCGTCGCGGAAATTGCTGCTGCCCTGCGTGCAGCCGCGCAATCCGGATGGTCGGCAAAGGGAGGACTGCGCTCATGAAGAAGCATGATGAAGCCCGCCGTGCGTTCCTGGTCGGCACGGCAGTTGGAGCCGGCGCCGCCGCGGGCGTCGCGCTGGTGCCGGAAGCGTTCGCCAAAGGCCGCCATCAACACCACGCCGCAGGCGACGCTCCGGCCATGGCGCATTCAGCCATGCAAGGGATGAGCGGCGGCCACGGCGCCTTCTTCAATGACGACGATTCCCGCACCGTCCGCGCGTTCGCCGAGCGCCTGATGCCGGGCGCACCCGGCAAACCCGGGGCGACCGACGCCGGGGTGCTGAACTACATCGACCTTGCCTTGTCGGGAGCATATGAGGACCTGCAGGAGTTCTACCGGCACGGCCTCGCCCAACTCGACGCCCATTGCGTGAAGGCTTACGGCAAGCCGTTCCGCAGCATCACCGCCGCGCAGCAGGATGAGACCATCACTGCGCTCGAACAGGGCAAAGCGCCAGAATTTGTGTGGCCGCCGGCGCAGGCGTTTTTCAACACGGTGCGCACGCACACGATGGAGGGCATGTTCGCCGACCCGATCTACGGCGGCAACAAGGACTTCGCCGGCTGGCGCCTGGTCGGCTTCCCCGGCGCGCAGCCGCAATTCACCCCGGAGGACATGCAGAGCAAGCAGGCGTTCACGCGCGAGCCCATCATCGGCCTGCAATCGAAAAGCCGCGAGGGCTGAGCCATGGCCACGGAAAAGACCGATGTCGTGATCGTCGGTGTTGGCGCGGCGGGCGGTATTCTCGCCGCCGAACTCGGCAAATCCGGGATGAAGGTAATCGGCCTCGAGCGCGGGCCTCGTCTCAAGACTTCCGACTTCGAGCCGCATGACGAATTGCGCTACTTCGAGCGCGCCGACCTGCGTCCAAGCATGAAGCGCGATCCCGTCACGTGGCGGCCGAACGCCAATACCCCCTCGCGCGGCATCGGCCCGCTTGGCAACGGCAATCAAGCCGGCGGCGGCACCGTCCATTACGGCGCGGTATCGTGGCGCATGCATGAGGACGACTTCCGCGTCCGCACGAAGACGATCGAGCGCTACGGCGAGGCTGCGATCCCGCAGGATTCCTCGTTGGTCGACTGGCCGGTGAGCTACGCTGAGCTTGAGCCGTTCTACGATCAGGCCGAATACGATCTTGGTGTGTCGGGCAAAGCCGGCAACCTGCAGGGCAAGAAGATCGACGGCGGCAATGTGTTCGAAGCACCGCGCAAGCGCGAATATCCACTGCCGGCTCTGTTCGTCGATCAATCGGGGGTCTTGTTCGAAGCCGGCACCAGAAAGCTCGGTTACCACCCGTTTCCGTCACCGCACGCTATCCTGTCGCAGCCGTACAAAGACCGGCCCGGCTGCACCTATTGCGGTTTCTGCCAGGCATTCGGCTGCCACGTCGGCGCGAAATCGTCGATTCTCGTCACCAAACTGCCGGAAGCTGATGCCACCGGAAACTTCAAGCTCATCACTGGCGCAATGTGCCACCGGGTGAACAGCGATAGCAGCGGCAAGGTCACGGGCGTGTCCTATTACGGCCCGGACCGCTCCGACAATACGATCGAAGCCGACCTCGTTATCATCGCGCCGTTCATTTACGACAACACACGGCTGATGCTGCTGTCGAAGACAGACAAGTTCCCCAACGGACTTGCCAATTCAAGCGGGCACCTCGGCAAGCACATCATGGCTCACATGATGGCGAATGTGTTCGTCACCTTCGACGACCGTTACGTCAACAATTTCATGGGGCCTAGCGCGCAGAAGCACACGATCGACGACTTCAACGCCGACAATTTCGACCACAAGGATCTCGGCTTCATCCGCGGTGCGCAGATTTCGATCGGTACGCCGAACCTGCAAGGCGGCCCGATCAGCGCAACCACTATCGCACCGCCGCCTGGCGTGCCGCGATGGGGCGAGAAGTATCGGGATTTTCTCGCCAAGTACTACGCGCGCCACGGCGCCATGGTCGCGCAAACCGAAAACCTGCCGTATCCGGATCAGATGATCGACCTCGATCCGAACGTCCGCGACGCCTGGGGTCTGCCGGCGCCGCGAATGACTTACGACTGGCGCCGGCCGAACGAACTGGCGCGGGTGAAATTCATGCAGGACAAGATGGAGGAGATCGGGCGCGCGATGGGCGCTCCGCATGTGTGGCGCGCGCCCGTGGCGCCGGGATTTCCCGGCGCACATCACGAAGGCGGTACGCGCATGGGAAGCGATCCGAAGGGCTCGGTCGTCAACAAATACGGCCAGACCTGGGATCACTCCAACCTGTTCCTGATGGGGAGTTCGACCTTTCCCACCATGGGAACGGGTTTCAACCCGACGCTTACGATCCAGGCGCTGGCATATATGACGGCTGATGCAATCGTGAACCGCTATAAGAAGAATCCAGGGCCCTTGGTATAGCCCGCGCGGTTTGCCCTCGGTGAGTGACGGCGCCGCCATTCCGCGGCGCCGTTTTGCATCGCGTCTTACGCTTTGCGGTTATGAGCGTTCCACTCGCGCTCAAGATTGGCGATGAGCGCGGGGCTGTAATGGCAGTAAGCTTGGTCGCGCGCATAGGCTGAGAAATACTTTCGAAACTGGTCGAGCGGCTCCTCGCCAATCCGTATGGCGCGGCGATTGGCGGTGGCGCTTACTGCGCCGGAATTGGTGAGGCCTGCAACCACGCGTTCGAGCGCGCTATCCATATCGGCCGGCGCTGCTATCTCATCGCAGATCATGCGGCCTTCCGGACTGTCGCAAACGAGCTTGCGCTCGTATTGGATGGCCTGCCGGGTGATACGGTCGCCGGTGAAGCGCGGCATGCGCAAATTGGCGGCGCCCGGAATGATGCCTTCCTTGCGCGCCGGCAGCGTCATGAAGGCGTCGCTCGCCGCCAGCACGTAGTCCATGGTCAGCAAAATCTGGCAGTGGCCGCCGATGGCGAAGCCGTCGACCGCCGCGATCCACGGTTTCTCGATGCCGACGCCATTGACGTCATCGGGCAAGGCGTCCGGCCGCGCCACGCCGCGAAAAAGCTTATGGATGAAGCCGAGGTCGCGCTTGAGAAACCAGACGAACGGTATCTGGCCGCGATAAAGATGCGTCAGGTTGATGCCGGCGCCGAACAGCCGGCGGCCGGCATATTTCGGATGCTCGACCACGCCGCCACGCAGCACCGCGATGTCGGTCACGGGATCCAGAATGGCAAGGTCGACCGCAATCTCCATGGCATCGAGCGTGGTGTTGTCTTCGGCGTTGAGGAACCGCGGATTGCCGGCGGTGACGATACTGGCCTTGCCGCGGCGTGCCACGGTGACCTTGCCGAGATCGACCGCGTCCGCGGCCTCAAGCTTTTTCAGATGCTCCGCCGTCTCGGGACGCGGCAACAGCATGGCATGGCAAAGATGACGGCCGGCGTCCTCGCAGGCGAGTATATGGGCGAGAAAGATGCCCTGATCGATTTCGATACCGTCCTTCTCGCCCTGTAACTGATCCGCTTGTGCTGCGATCTGCGCCGCGCTCGGCACAAGGCCGGGAAGAGCCACGGCGGCAGCAAGCACCAAATCTTCCAAACGGACGAAGCGCGAGCGTTGCTTGGTCAGGTCGTCGTAGAGCGTCTCGCAGTGGGCGGCGAGGAAATGCTCGCGTTGCTCTCGGCCAGCGGCAAGAATGGCTGTCGCCGCCTCGGCCTCGGCCTCGCTGCGTGCGGGTTTGCGCGGCAGGCGCGCGAGAAGATCGGCGCCGAGCTGCCAAAACCGCGAAAAGCGCGGGCGGTCGACATAATAGTCGCCGGTGCGTGGCGGCACTGCGGCGAGCCACGCGGTCACAGCCTGTTCGCCGAGCCCGGCTGACCGCAGGCTGGCGCCCGCGGCGGCATCCAGAGTCATGTCGCGGCTCCTTTCCAGGATTGCATCAACCCTTCGGCCGCCGATCGATAACGCGCTTGGCCTTGCCCTGCGAACGTTCGATCGTCCCGGGCTCCAGCACGCGCACCGTCGCGGTGATGCCGACATAAGCCTTGATCAAGTGTTCAGCCTTCTGCGCCAGCGCCGCATTGTCGTCCGCGCTCAGCGCGCCGGAGAGTTCCGGCCGCATCTCGACCAGCACGTCGAGCTCGTCGAGATTGTGCGGCCGCGTTACCTCCAGCAGGTAATGCGGCGCAAGTCGTGGCTCTTTGCCGAGCACGGCCTCGATCTGCGAAGGAAACACGTTGACGCCGCGAATGATCAGCATGTCGTCGCTGCGGCCCTTGACGCGCTCCATGCGGCGCATGGTGCGCGCTGTGCCGGGCAGGAGCCGCGTCAGGTCGCGGGTGCGATAGCGGATGACCGGCATCGCTTCCTTGGTGAGCGAAGTGAAGACGAGCTCGCCGGTCGCGCCGTCGGGCAGAGCCTGTCCGGTTTCAGGATCGATGATTTCGGGAAAGAAGTGATCCTCCCAGACCGTCAGCCCGTCCTTGGTTTCCGCACATTCCTGGGCGACGCCGGGTCCCATGACTTCCGACAGGCCATAGAGATCGAATGCGGCGATGCCCATGCGCCGCTCGATCTCCGCGCGCATGCTTTCGGTCCAAGGCTCGGCGCCGAAAATGCCGATGCGCAGGCTGCAATCGCTGGGCTTGAGCCCCTGGCGTTCGAACTCGTCGGCGATCGCGAGCATGTAGGACGGCGTTACCATGATGATGTCGGGCTCGAAATCGCGGATGAGCTGAACCTGCCGCTCGGTGAAGCCGCCGCCGACCGGAATGACCGTCGCGCCGAGAAATTCGCCGCCGTAGTGGGCGCCGAGGCCGCCGGTAAAGAGCCCGTAGCCGTAGGCGACATGAATCTTGTCGGTGGATCGGCCGCCGGCGGCGCGGATCGAGCGCGCCATCAGCCGTGACCACGTTTCGATGTCGCCCCGCGTATAGCCGACAACAGTAGGCTTGCCGGTCGTGCCGCTCGAAGCGTGGACGCGTACGATCTCCGCCATCGGCACTGCGATCATGCCGAACGGATAGTTCTGCCGCAGATCGTCTTTGGTCGTGAACGGAAATCTGGCGAGGTCGCCGAGCTCTTTCAGGTCGTCGGGATGCGCGCCGGCTGCGTCAAGCTTCCTTTTGTAATGTGGGACCCGTTCGTAGGCGCGGCGCAGGGTCTCTTTCAGGCGTTCGAGTTGCAGCGCCGCAAGCGCGTCTCGGCCCTCCTTCTCGATCGGTTCGAGCTGATCCTGCGCGCTCATTTTCCGCCCGGCGATTTTCGCGCAACTATAGCCGACGCTTGGCCGGCTGACATCGCCTATCGATCATTCGGCCTTGATGCCCGCCTCCTTGATGATCGGCGTCCAGCGCGCGATCTCGTCTTTTTGCTTCGCCGCCAAAGCCTCGGGCGTTTGGCCCTCCACCGCCCACACCTCCTGGCCGGCGTCCCTGAAGCGTTCCTGCACCGACGGGTCGGCGAGCGACTCGCGGATGGCGGCGTTCAGCTTGGCGATCACGTCCGCCGGCGTGCCCTTGGGCACCCAGATGCCGTGCCAGAAGGTAGCGTGAATCGCCGGAATGCCGAGTTCGTCGAGCGTCGGCACTTCCGGCGCCGCCCACCATCGCTTCGGCGCCAGCACGGCATAGGCTTTCAATTGGCCGTTGTGGACATAGCTCACGTAGTTCGCCGCCTGGCTGAACGCCATGTCGATGTGAGCGCCCAGAAGGTCCTGCAACAGCAATGCGCCGCCGCGGTAAGGCACGAACTGGATTTTGGTGCCGGTCTCTTTCGCGAAAATGGTGCCGGCGATGTCGGGCGGTCCGCCGACACCGACCGTCCCTGACGTCGCCTTGCCGTCCTCGGACTTGAGCCAGGCGATCAGTCCTTTGACGTCGTCGGCCGGCAGTGTCTTGCGGCCGACAATCCACACCGGAGTATCGGCAATCAGCGAAACCGGCGCGAAATCGTTGACGACGTCGTAGTCGAGTTTCATCGTCGCCGCGTTGAGCACGTGGGTCTGCACGTGGCCGATGCTCAGTGTGTAGCCGTCCGGCGCGGAACGCGCGACATGGCCGACACCGATAGCGCCGCCGGCGCCGCCGATATTCTCGACGATCACGGTTTGGCCGAGCGGCGCCTTCATGCGGTCGGCGAGAATGCGCGCGATGGTGTCGGTCGGGCCGCCGGGGGGAAAGGGCACCACGATGGTGATTGTGCGCGTAGGATAGTCCTGCGCGTTTGCGCAGATGTTTCCCAAAGCCAGCATGCCGAAGACAAAGACAAGCAGTCGCATTCTCATTACGAAATCAACCCCAGTACGTTAAAGGCGCGCACCGGACGGTGAATGCCTTTGAGGTCCAGTTCGCCCAGCGGGTCCGTCGTGATGTTGGCTTCAACTGCCACTTGGACCCTGCCATCAATCAAGATTTGTCCGTCGCCCGCGTGTGAGCACAGCCGCGCGCCGAGATTCACGACGCTGCCGTAGGCGGAATAGTGGAAGCGTCCCTCATAGCCGACATTGCCGAGCGTGGCGTGGCCGGCGGCGATGCCGACGCCGAAACCGAGCTGATGGCCGAAGCGGCGCCATTTCTCCGCGAGTACCGTTACTCGCTCGCGCATCTCCACCGCCATGCGCACCGCACGCAATGACGGATCGGAGCAGGGGATGGGGTCGTTGAAGAAGATCAGCAGGCCGTCGCCGGCGAAGTGCTGGAGCGTGCCTTCGTAGCGGTCGATCGATTCACCGAGGCAGCGATAATACTCCTGCAACACCGCGATAATGTCTTCGGGCTCTGCGCTCTCGGCAAACGCGGTAAAGCCGCGCAAGTCGCAGAACACCACGGTGATATCGCGGCGATGCGTCTCCAGCATCTTGCTATCGCCGCCGGAAATCACCAGCTTGGCGATCTGCGGCGACAGAAATCCCTTGAGCCGGTTCATCCGGTCGATCTCGGCGACCTGTCCGTTCACCCGCTGTTCGAGCGTCTGGTTCCAGGCCGCGAGATCGGCCGCCTGGGCCTGTACTTGATCGTGCAACGTCTTGACCCGCAGCATCGAGCGCACGCGGGCAACCAGCGCCGCCTGGTCAAGCGGCTTGGTCAGATATTCGTCGGCGCCGGCGTCGAGCCCGGTGACCACGTCCTGCGAGGCGGCGCGCGCGGTCACCAGGATGATGGGAATGAAAGGCAGCGAGGCATCCTTCTTGACCCGCCGGCAGACTTCAAAGCCGTCGAGCTTCGGCATCTCCACGTCGAGCAGGACGAGATCGGGCTTGTTCTGGATGATGCTCGCCAGCGCTTCTTCGCCGTCGGCGGCCTGCGTCAGTTCGTAGCCGTGCGTCTCCAGCCGCGTGATCAGGATGTCGCGGTTGGTCTCGTTGTCGTCGACCACGAGGATGCGCGCGGGTTTGCTCATAGCGGCACCAATCACCGGCGCACGACGGTGCGGCCGGTAACAGTGGAAATCGATCTCACGGCAAGTATTCCCTGATTTTTGCGAGCAACTGACGCGGGCTGTACGGTTTTGTGACGTAGGCGTCACAACCGGCAGCGCGCGCCTTGGCCTCGTCGCCGCTCAACGCATACGAGGTCACCACGATGATCGGGATGTCCTTGAGGTCCGGATCGGCCTTGATGCGGCGCGTCGCCTCATAGCCGTCCATGAGCGGCAGTTGAATGTCCATGAGGATGAGGTCGGGCCGGCGCGCCTTGACGGCAGCCAGAGCCGCTTCGCCATCTTCCGCTTCGGTCATGTCGTAGTCGGCGCTGGAGAGAAGATCGCGTAAAATCTGGCGATTATCTTCCTGATCCTCGACGACGAGAATGAGTTTGCTCATGAGCGTTCCGCCTGCTTGTCGATTGTGATCGGCACCGTAAAGGAAAACGTGGAGCCGTTGCCAGGGCTCGATTCGACCCATAGCCGTCCGCCGTGCATCTCGACAATGCGCTTGGCGATCGCCAGGCCGAGGCCGGTACCGCCCTTGGCCTTGGTCGCGGAGCTGTCGGCCTGCTGGAATTCCTCGAAAATCTTCATCTGATCAGCCTCGGAAATTCCCGGGCCGGTGTCGCGGACCGCGATCGTGTAGGAGCCGTTCACGGCCGAGGCTCTGATTTTCACCTCGCCGGTGTCGGTGAATTTAATGGCGTTGCCGACGAGGTTGAGAAGGACTTGGGTCAGCCGGCGATCGTCACCGCGGGCCCGCGGCAGGTTCGCAGGCACATCGATGCTGAATTCGAGCCTCTTGGCGCTCGCCAGCGGCTCGACCGCGGAATAGACGCCCTGCACGATATCCATGATCGAATAGTCGTTGATCGAAAGTACCAGTTGGCCGGCCTCGATCTTCGACAGATCGAGCACGTCGTTGATCAATCCGAGCAGGTGCTTGCCGTTTCGCTGCACCCGCTCCAAGACGCCGCGCATCTTATCCGGCGGAGCGCCATAAATGCCATCGAGAACGAGTTCGGTATAGCCGAGGATGGCGTTGAGCGGCGTGCGCAATTCGTGGCTCATATTGGCGAGGAATTGGGACTTATGCCTGCTCGCCTCTTCAAGCTGGCGGCTCTTGTCCTGGATTTCCTCGAACAGGCGGACATTTTCGATGGCGATCGCCGCCTGGTCGGCGAAGGTAGCCACCAGCTCGATTTCCTTGTCGGTGAACGGCCGCACTTCCGACCGCGTCAGCGCAAGGACGCCGATCGGCACGTCCTCGCGCAGCATAGGCACGCCCAGGATGGTCCGGAAATGCCCGATGCGTTGCGCTTCAGCCCAGGTGTAATCAGGATCGGCCTGGACGTCGGGCACGTGGACGACGGCGCGTTCCAGCAAAGCGCGGCCGGTAATCGTGCCTCGCCCGGTCTCGACCGGCTGCTTGCGCATCAGCTCGACGAACTCCTCGGAGAAGCCGTAGGCTTCGGCCCGGTAAAACCGGCCGTCGATCTGCCGGGTGATGGTCGCTCGTTCGGCGTCGCACAGCTTGGCCGCGGATTCGACGAGTGTCTGAAGCACGGATTTCAGGTCGAACGTCGAACGGCTGATTATTTTGAGCACGTCGGCAGTGGCCGTCTGCTGCTGCAGGGATTCGGCAAGGTCTTCGGTGCGCGCCCGAACCTCCTCGAACAGCCGGACGTTCTCGATGGCGATAACGGCTTGGTCGGCGAAGGTGGTCACCAAGTCGATCTGCTTGTCGGTGAAGGGATGAACGCTGTACCGGCACAACGCGATGACCCCGATGGGTTTGCCTTCGCGCAACAGCGGGACACCCAGCATGGTGCGAAAACGTCCGCGCTCGATCGATTCGGACCAAGCGTAGTCCGGATCCGCCATCGCATCCGGAATCTGTGTCGTGCAGCCTTCAATCGCCGTCCGCCCGACGAGCGTGCCTCGTCCAACAGCAATCGACTGCTGCTCCATCCAGGCACGGTATTCCGGTGTGAACCCATGACTGGATGCAAGTCGGTAGTTTTCAGCATCGCGGCGGAAGATCATGGCCGCGTTCGCTTCGCAGAGCCCGGCGGCCGACTCGACCAGCGTATCGAGCACGCTCTGCAGATCGAAGGTCGAGCGGCTGATCACTTTGAGCACATCAGCGGTGGCGGTCTGCTGTCGCAAAGACTCGGTAAGGTCGTCAGTGCGCCGGCGTAACTCATTGAGCAGCCGCGTGTTTTCGATGGCGATGACCGCTTGAGCTGCGAAGTTTTGAACCAGCTCGACCTGCTTTCCTGTGAATGGCCGCACTTCCTGCCGAAAGACCGCAAAGGCGCCGATCAACTCGCCCTGCTTGAGCATGGGGACCACCAGCAGGGTCCGAACACCGAAAAGTTCGACTGAGGCGACCGCTAGAGGATTGCGTTCGATGTAGGCGCGCTCGTCGCGGAAATCGATGACGTGCGCGGGCTGTTTCGTTCTGGCGACCCGCATGATCGGCGCGTGCTCGCTAGGGACGCGAGAAGCCTCTCGAAAAAACTCTAAGAGTCGCTCCGGTACCCCAAGCGAGGCGACAGGGCGGATGGCGTTACCTTCAAACCGGAACAACATTCCAAAATTCGCTTCGCATACTCGCGCGGCATTCTCCAGCATCGCTTGGAACACCGGTTCCACGTCACCCGGCGACGAACTGATGACGCGCAGAACATCAGCTGTCGCCGTCTGCTGCTCGAGCGACTCCGTGAGATCGGTGGTGCGCTGGCGCAGCTCATTAAGCAGCCGTGTATTCTCGATGGCGATGACCGCCTGGGCGGCGAAGTTCGTCAGTAGCTCGATCTGTTTGTCGGTGAATGGACGTACCTCCTGGCGGTAGATGACGATCGCGCCGCTCAAAGTATCGTCGTTCAGCATCGGCACGCAGATGATGGATCGCGCGCCGGCTAACCGGGCGGGCGGGCTGGGTAGAGCCTCAGCGGCATCGTCCGCGGTGTGGCTCACTCGTTTCGTCCGCATGGCGCGGTCAAGTGGGCTACCCGGCACCGGCTGAAACGTCTCGTTCTGCCTATGGAATTCGGCGAACTCCGGCGGGACACCTACGCCCGCCGCCAGGCGGAATGCGTTGCCGTCAAAGCGCAACAGATTGCCGAATTTTGCGTCGCAAATTCGAATCGCATTCTGCAGCATGGCCTGGAATACGGGCTCTAGCTCGCCGGGTGACGTACTGATGACGCGCAGCACTTCGGACGTTGCGGTCTGCTGCTCCAGCGACTCGCGCAGTTCGTTAAGCAGCCGCGTGTTTTCGATGGCGATGACGGCCTGGGCGGCGAAGTTTGTCAGCAATGCAATCTGCTTGTCGGTGAACGGACGAACTTCCTGGCGATAGATCGAGAAGGCGCCGACTAACTCCCCATCCTTGAGCATCGGAACATCGACTGTCGATCGCGCACCGCCGAGGGTCACCACCGGGCTCGCGGAAGCCTCGGCCGCATCGTCGGCCGTGT
>DATJYT010000345.1:0-4024 GCA_035499475.1 Xanthobacteraceae bacterium
GCGCTTCTTGGTGACACGGCCTACGACCTCGCCATCCTGATCAACCGCTACTTCAATGCGGTGCGCCGCCGGCTCGGCTTCCGCTACTGGTCGCTGTCGCAATGGGCGAAGCACAAGGTCAAGAACGCCGTGAATTATATCGGCGCCTTCGAGCAGACGCTTGTCGCCGAGGCGCACCGCCGTAACGTCGACGGCGTCATCTGCGGTCACATCCATCACGCCGCCATCCACGATGCGTTCGGCGTCCGCTACATGAATTGCGGCGATTGGGTCGAAAGCTGCACCGCGCTGGTCGAGCACGAGGACGGCCGATTTGAGATCATCGCCTGGGCCGACCGCGACGAGGCCATGCAGCCGCTGCCTTTACCGTCGGTCGTTCCGAGCGAAGAAGATTCCGACATAGCGGCGTGACGGCCTCTGAGCGGAAATCGTTGAAATCGCCAGAACGGTGCAGGCCCGCCCGGGTCAACGCTGCCGTCCTACCGGGTTATCCAGCGCGTGCCTCGGAGCAACGGCTGCTCGCTTTCAAGGCAAAGCAATGTTGGCGGCGACGGCGCGCTTGAGCATTCCATCAGGCTGCGGTCATATTCGCCTCGCGTATGGAACTCACCGTGACGATCGAGCGCTGGCCCTTGGCCGACGCCTTCACCATCAGCCGCGGCAGCAAGACGGAAGCTGTCGTGGTGGTGGCTGAGCTCTGCGACGGGACGCACCGCGGCCGCGGCGAGGCCGTCCCCTACGCGCGCTACGGCGAAACTCCGGACGGCGTCCTGGCGGCGATCGAAGACATGCGCTCGGCGCTGCGGCGCGGTCTCGACCGCGCTGCGCTCCAGGATGCGATGCCTCCAGGCGCTGCCCGCAATGCACTCGATTGCGCATATTGGGAGGTTGAGGCCAAGCAAAAGGGCTGCCGCGTTCATGAATTGGCTGGCCTTGTTGCGCCGCGGCCGCTGGTCACGGCCTACACGATTTCGCTCGCGGCGCCGGAGGTGATGGCGGAGGCGGCCGGCCGCGCCGCGTCCCGGCCGCTCCTCAAGGTCAAGCTTGGCGGCGGAGAGGGCGACCCCGAGCGGATCGCGGCCGTGCGCCGCGCCGTGCCCAAAGTCGAGCTCATCGCCGACGCTAATGAAGGATGGAGCGAAGACAGCCTCGAACAAAACATCGCCGCCTGCGCCCAAGCCGGCGTGACGCTGATCGAACAGCCACTGCCGGAGGGCTGCGACGCCGCCTTGGCGCGCATCAAACGTCCGATCCCGGTCTGCGCCGACGAGAGTGTGCACGCCCGCGCGTCTCTCGGCGCGCTTGTCAGCAAATACGACGCCATCAACGTCAAGCTCGATAAAGCGGGCGGCTTAACCGAGGCGCTGGCGCTCGCTGCGGCAGCCGAAGAGCGCGGGCTTGCCGTGATGGTCGGCTGCATGGTGGCGACCTCGCTCGCCATGGCGCCCGCGATGCTGGTGGCGCAGCGCGCGCGTGTCGTCGATCTTGACGGTCCGCTTCTGCTGGCCCGGGATCGGCCTCATGGGTTGCGCTATGACGGTAGCCTGGCCTATCCACCCGACCCGGCGCTTTGGGGGTGAGGCTTGGCGGCCCGTTGATATATGATGGCTGTGAACGGCCGCAGAGCCGCGGGTGCAGTCGGGAAGGAGCGCTAATGACCACGAGACGAAGTTTACTGACGGGAATTGCCGGAGCTGGCGCCGCGATCGGCATGCCGTTTGCCGGTACGGTGTGGGCGCAACAGAAATATCCCGACCGGCCGATCAAGATGATTGTGCCGTTTCCGCCGGGCGGTCCGATCGACACGATCGCGCGCATGGTGGCGCAGGAGCTTTCCGACCGCGTCGGCCAGGTCGTTGTCGAAAATCGCGCGGGCGGCGGCTCGACCATCGGCACCAAGTTCGTCGCCGCAGCGGATCCCGATGGCTACACTTTGCTGTTCGGATCGTCGGGCTCGCTCGCCGTCGCGCCTGCGCTCTATTCGAGTCTCGGTCTTGATCCGCTCAAGGCGTTTGCGCCGATTGCCACCGCGGCGCTGCTGCCGCACGTCTTCGTCGTCAACCTCGACGTGCCGGCGAAAACGATCGGCGAATTCGTCGCCTACGCCAAGGCCAATCCGGGCAAGGTCAACTTCGGCGCCGGGCTCGGCACGCCGCCGCATCTGCTCAGCACGCTCTTTAAGAGCGAAGCCAAGATAGACACCGTGTTCATCCCCTATACCGGATCGGCACAGTCGGTGAACGATCTGCTCGGCGGGCGCACGCAGTTCACCATCGACGGGTTGGTTACGCTCTATCCTTTGATCAAGGCGGGCAAGCTGCGTCCGCTCGCGATCGCCCGCGGCGAACGTTGGCCGGCGCTGCCGGACGTGCCGACGTTGGTTGAAAGCGGCTATCCGGATTTTGTGCTCGACGCCTGGACCGGCATGGTGGCGCCGGCGGGCACCCCGCCGGAGATCATCAAAACGCTCAACGCCGCCATCAATGCAGGCCTGACCTCGCCCGCGGCAGAGAAGATTCTCACCAACTTCTCGGCCATCGCCAAACTGGGCACGCCGGATGACTTCCGGAAATTTCTCGCCGAGCAGATCGACAAATGGGGCGCCATCGTGAAGCTTGCCGGCGCGCGCGTCGACTGAAGCATCCGCAAAACCACGCAGAGCCAGGAGGAGGCGATGGACAAAGTCAAACGTACGAGACGGGATGCAATCGCGATGATGGGTGCCGGCGTGGGCGCCGCGACCGCCGCGCTCGGCACTCAATCGGCGCAGGCACAGACCGACGCACAGAGGACTTTCGTGCTTGTGCACGGCTCATGGCACGGCGGATGGTGCTGGCGCCGCGTGGCCGATCTCCTGGAGCGGCACGGCCACAAGGTTTACGCGCCGACGCTAACGGGGCTCGGCGAGCGCGCGCATCTCATGAGCGCGCAAATCACCCTCGACACCCACATCGCCGACATTGTCAACGTCATCAAGTGGGAAAGCCTCGAGAATATCGTGCTGGTCGGTCATTCCTACGCGGGGTTCGTGATTTCGGGCGTCGCCGAGCAGTCGCAACCGGCGATCTCGTCGATCGTGTTCCTGGACGCGTTCCTGCCGCAGAACGGCGAGAGAGTCGTCGATCTGGCGCCGCCCGAACTGCGGGCCACGTCGCTTGCGGCGGCGGCCAAGAACGAAGTCGGCCGGCCGGTGCCGCCGGCCAAGGCTTTCCACGTCAACGAGAAGGATCAGGCGTGGGTCGATTCCAAGCTGACGCCGCAGCCGACTTTCGTCTCCCTGCAGCCGATCGCGCTCACTGGAGCGCGCGACAAGATCGCCAAGAAAACCTACATCCGGGCGACGTCTTACCCCAATCCGCGGTTCGACGGATATTTCACGAAGCTGCAGGCCGATTCCAGCTGGCGCACCTACGGCGTGCCGTCGGGCCACGACGTCATGGTCGACCAGCCGGAACGGCTCGCGACGATCTTGCTTGAGGTCGCCTAGCGCGACGACACGGCGTACGGTGGCTGTGGGTATCTGCGGGCCGGCGTTTGACTCCCGGACTGCACGTTGCTCGGTTGTTCCCTTGAGTGGGCGTCGGGTGGTGCGACGATGGCCAAAGACCCTTTGGCGCAGTGGGAAATATTGACGGAGCCGTCGAACGAGGCGGACTACGAGGCGATTTACGCGTCGGTCGCGGCAACGCAGCGCGGCCGCGAATTCCTCGCCGCATTCGCGCGCCGCATTCGCCACGCCGACATGCAGATGATCGTCGAGGCCTTGGCGCGCATCGAAGCCGGCGTTCGCGGCGAACCGCCGGCGCAGGGCGCGGCCGCATTGCCGTCAGCCGATCTTCGCGACATCGCGGCCGCGTTGGGACGCATTGAGGTTGAGATCAGTAGCCCTGCTGCGCCGGCGCCCGAAGCGGCGGCCGCCATCGAGCGTCTTCAGGACATCGCCTTCGTGCTGCACGAGAGGGCTGTCGAGGCGACCTTGTGCGACGGCCTCGATGGCGCCGTGCGGGAAATCGCCAAAGCCTCT
>DATJYT010000346.1:0-3681 GCA_035499475.1 Xanthobacteraceae bacterium
ATTTAATGGCGGCCAAAAAACGACCGTCGATCAGCTCTTGGCGTTCTTTTCAAGGAACTTGACGGCGTCGCCGACGGTCAAAATCGTCTCGGCCGCATCGTCCGGAATTTCGCAACCGAACTCCTCCTCAAACGCCATGACGAGCTCGACCGTGTCGAGACTGTCGGCGCCGAGATCGTCGATGAAGCTGGCGTTTTCCGTAACCTTGTCGGGCTCCACACCGAGGTGCTCGACAACGATCTTCTTCACCCGCTCGCCAATGTCACTCATTGTCCCAACCTCATCTTGCAACGCGACCCAATGAAAACAGCGTCGGTCTCATCGTAGGCGACTGCTGTGGATCGTCGCCGATCAGAGGCGGATATTTGCGCCCCGCACTCCGGCATTCCGGCTCCCCCAGCCCAATCGCAGTTCGGTTACCACACTTAATTCGCGTTGACCAGCGCGGGACCCCAACCGAAGATACTCGCTCTATCGCCTTCAAATCATGGCCATTCCGCCGTTCACGTGCAACGTCTGACCGGTCATATAGCCGGCTTCGTTGGAGGCCAGAAAGACGACCGCGGCGGCGACGTCCTCGACCGTGCCGGCGCGGCCTGCCGGGATTTTGGCCAGGATGGTCTCGCGCTGCTTGTCGTTGAGTTTTTCCGTCATCGGCGTGACGATGAATCCTGGCGCCACGCAATTTGCGGTGACGTTTCGCTTGGCATACTCCTGCGCCACCGACTTGATCATGCCGGTGATCGCGGCCTTGGCGGCGACGTAATTGGCCTGGCCGGGATTTCCGGTCATCCCCACCACTGAAGTGATCGCGATGATGCGGCCGAAGCGCCGCCGCATCATGCCGCGCACTGCCGCGCGCGCGAGTCGAAACGTCGCGGAAAGATTGACGGCAATCACCTGCTCCCAATCTTCGTCGCGCAATTGCACGAACAGATTATCCTTGGTCACACCGGCATTGGCGACGAGGACGTCGAGTTGGCCCATCGCCTGCTCCGCCTGCGGCACCAGGGCCTCGGCGGCGGCCTGATCGGCAAGATTGCACGGCAGGATATGCACGCGGTCGCCGAGATCGGCGGCGAGCCGATCCAGGGCTTCGGTGCGGGTGCCCGAGACGGCGACCGTTGCGCCCTGCGCGTGCAGAGTTCGCGCGATGCTGCCGCCGATCGGGCCGGTCGCCCCGGTGACGAGCGCGGTCTTGCCAGTGAGATCGAACATGGCTGTCCTCCCGGCGCGCGATAGCTTAAGCGCGCGCAGCCTTGAATCGGTTGAGATCGTCGGGCGTGCCGATCGAAGAGGCGTTCGCGCCTTCGGCGACGCGCTTGATCAACCCGGCGAGCACCTTGCCGGCGCCGACCTCGTAGAAGGTGGTGACGCCGGCGCCCGCCATGAAGAGAATCGATTCGCGCCAGCGCACCGTGCCGGTCACCTGCGCGACGAGCGATTGCACGATGCGCGCGGGTTCGTTGATCGGCTGCGCGAGGACATTGGCGACAAGCGGCACGACCGGCGCCTTGACCGTGACCTTGGAGAGAGCGTCGGCCATGGCGTCGGCCGCAGGCTGCATCAACGAACAGTGGAAGGGCGCGGACACCGGCAGCAGCATGGCGCGCTTGGCGCCGCGGCTTTTGGCAAGCTCCACTGCGCGCTCGACGGCGTCCTTGTCGCCCGACAGCACGACCTGCGCGCCGCCATTGTCGTTGGCCGCGGCGCAGACGTTGGAGCCCGCCGCTTCGGCGGCGATCATTCTCACATCGGCAAGCTCCAAACCAATAAGGGCGGCCATGGCGCCGTGGCCGACCGGCACCGCCTTTTGCATGGCGAGGCCGCGAATGCGAAGCAGACGTGCCGCATCCGCGATCGTAAGCGACCGCGCGGCGGCAAGCGCCGAATATTCACCGAGCGAGTGTCCGGCGACGAAAGCCGCGTCACGCGCGAGATCGACGCCCGCTTCGGTTTCCAGAACCCGCATGGCCGCAAGCGACACCGCCATCAGCGCGGGCTGAGCATTTTCGGTCAGCGTCAATGCCTCGGCCGGCCCGTTCCAGATGGTTTCACTGAGCCGTTGTCCCAGCGCAGCATCGACTTCCTCGAAAACCTGGCGCGCTGGAGCAAAGGCGTCGGCGAGGGCTTTGCCCATGCCCACCGCCTGACTGCCCTGGCCCGGGAAAACAAACGCAACCGTCATCGGCCTCCCTCGCAAAAGGGCGGAAAGATACCGCGATCCCCGCCCTGTCAAGGGAACCCCGCCGGGGTAAGAAAGCAACAACCGCGAATTGCTAAGCTCGGCCTGCTACGCCATGGACCAGCGCAGGCCGCGAGCCGCTTTGATGAGCACGTTTTCCCCGGTGACTGACGGCGAACTCGACCGGGCGCGGTCCGACCCGGCGTTCCGCCAGAGACTATTGACCGAAAACCTCGAGGCCCTGCTCGGCGGACTGCGTCAGCTTCACGGCACGCCGGCGCCCGCGTCCGAGGGCGAAAACGCCAAGCAGATCCGCGAGGGGGTCGAACTGGCGGTCAAGCTCGCCGAACTCATCCAGCAGACGAGACCACCGCTACGCCGGCCTTGATCCGGCTTGCCTTGCCGCGGCTATGGCGCGTATAAGGCCGCCTTCCGCTCGTCCCCGGCCGGGGGCTGAACGGACGGCCGCGGCAGCATATCCGCAGCGGTAGGACCCCAGGGTCCGGCGTCCGGTGTTCCCGCCTTCAGAGCATTCGAGCCTTTCCCGAAGGGTTCGAGGGGCTTCGCGCCGCGACGGGCATGAAACGTAGGAAAGGGCATCCATGCCGTTGTACGAGCACGTCTACCTTGCGCGCCAGGACGCCAGCGCGCAGCAGGTCGAGGAATTGACCGCGCAATTGAAGGGCGTCGTCGAAGGACTTGGCGGGACCATCGCCAAAACCGAATACTGGGGGGTGAAGTCCCTCTCCTACCGGCTGCGCAAGAATCGCAAGGCGCATTTCACGCTGATGAATCTCGATGCGCCACCGCCCGCGATCAACGAGATCGAACGGTTGGAGCGGCTCAACGAGGACGTGCTGCGCTATCTCACGATCCGTGTCGACGAGCACGAGGAAGGCCCATCCGCGATGATGCGCCGTGCCGAACGCGATCGCGATCGCGACGAACGGCGGGGCGACCGCGGCGACAGATTTGACCGAGGCGACAGAGGCGATCGCGGTGATAGAGGCGACCGCGGCGATAGGGGCGATCGTCCGCGCGACCGCCGGCCGCGCGATGATGCCGACGACGGCGAAACCGCTACGGAGGAATGACCATGGCCATGTCACCGCAATCCGGCGGCGGCCGCCGCCCGTTCTTCCGCCGCCGCAAGAGCTGCCCGTTCTCGGGCGCCAATGCGCCGAAGATCGACTATAAGGACGTCAAGCTGTTGCAGCGCTTCGTCTCGGAGCGCGGCAAGATCGTACCAAGCCGCATCACCGCCGTATCGGCGAAGAAGCAGCGCGAGCTCGCCCAGGCAATCAAGCGCGCGCGCTTTCTCGGCCTGTTGCCCTACGTGATCCGCTGATGACGATGGAACGCATCGATCCCTCCGCCGGCGTAAAGCGCCGGACCGCACAGGAGAAGTCGAGATGGAAGTGATTTTGCTCGAACGCGTCGCCAAGCTCGGCCAGATGGGCGAAGTGGTGCGCGTGAAGGACGGCTTCGCCCGCAAT
>DATJYT010000347.1:0-2464 GCA_035499475.1 Xanthobacteraceae bacterium
CGAGCGGCAGCCCGGCGGCGTGCTGCTCGGCATCTTCATCGACGACCGTCGCGATCCCAAGGAACGGGTAACCATCGTCGCCGACCACGGCACCGTGGTCAAAAGCGGCGACGGTTCGTTCCTGGTGCTGGAGGACGGCAATTTGCAGCGCTTCGAGGCCGGCAAGCGCGATCCCGCGCTGGTCGCATTCGGCCGCTACGCCTTCGACATGTCGAAGTTCTCGCAGGGCCATGACACCTCGCTCGGCATCCGAGAGCGCTATCTCTGGGAATTGCTGTGGCCGGACGAGAACGAGGCCATGTACAAGCACCTGTCCGGCCAATTCCGCGCAGAGCTGCACGACCGCTTCCTCGCGCCGATCTATCCATTCGCGTTCGCCGCCCTCACCTTCGCCTTCCTCGGCGCGCCGCGCACCACGCGCCAGAGCCGCAACTTCTCGATCGGCGGCTCGATCCTGGCCGTGTTCGGGCTGCGCATGGCGGGCTTCGCCTGCTCCGTCATGGCGGTCAAATCGCCGCTTGCCGCGCTTGTGCAGTATACGCTGCTTGCGGGCGCGATCGGTCTCGGTCTGTGGATCATCCTCGGCAGCGTGGTGATCGAACCGCCCGCGGCGCTGCTCGAAGCCATCAACGCATTGAACGCCCGCCTGCTGCGGCTGTTCGGACGGGCGGCCGCAGCATGAGCATGGTCACCAACACGCTTGGGCGCTACTTCGCCGGCCGCTTCGTGGTCTCGGCGCTCGGCGTCTTTGCCAGCATCTTTATGCTGCTCGTGCTGGTCGATTACATCGAGATGGTGCGCAAGACCTCGGGGCTCGTTTCCGCCTCTCCGATCATGGTGGCGGAGACATCGCTGTTTCGCGTCCCGCAGCTACTCGAGAAGATGATGCCGTTCTGCGTGCTGATCGGCGCCATGACCTGCTATCTGGCGCTGTCGCGGCGGCTGGAGCTCGTGGTCGCGCGCGCCGCCGGCGTCTCGGCCTGGCAATTCATCTCTCCGGCGCTCGCAAGCGCCTTGTTGCTCGGGATCCTTGCAACCGTCGGCTATAATCCGATGTCGGCGAATTTGCGCGAGCTCTCCAAGCGCATGGAAGCGGAGCTGTTCGGCGGCACGCCAGGCGGCGGCGTGCAGGATGCCGCCGGTTTCTGGTTCAATCAGGCCAATCCCGATGGCCAGGTGATCATCAACGCCGCACGCAGCGAGCAGCAGGGCATTCGCCTGAGCGGGCTGACGCTGTTTCGATTCGACGCGGAGTATCGGTTCAAGGAGCGTATCGAGGCGCGCTCGGCAACGCTCGAGGACGGCCGTTGGCTGTTCAAATCGGTTCGGCGCTATTCGCTTGACGCGCCGCCCCTCGACCAGGACAGTTTTGAGCTTCCGACCCAGCTCACGCCGGCGCAGGTGCGCAACAGCTTTTCGACGCCCGAGACTGTGTCTTTTTGGCAACTTCCGGGCTACATCCGCTCGTCCGAAAGCTCCGGTTTTGCGACCGCGGGCTATCGTTTGCAGTACCACAAACTTCTCGCGCTGCCGTTTTTGCTGGCGGCCATGGTCATGTTGGCCGCATCTGTGAGTCTGCGGTTCTTCCGATTCGGCGGCGTGCAAAAAATGGTTTTGAGTGGCGTGGGCGCGGGCTTTCTGCTCTATGTGCTATCCAAAGTGACTGAGGATTTGAGCAAGGCCGAGCTGATGCATCCAATCGCTGCGGCGTGGCTGCCCGTGTTCGTGGGCGGCCTCACCGGCTTTTTGGCCTTGTTGTACCAGGAGGACGGCTAGTGGCCATGGTCACCGCCCTCCAGCACCTGCTGTCGTCGTCGCGGCGCGCCTGCGCGGACCGCAAACGGTTGCGCTTGGCTATCGCAAGGCCGCTTTTCACGCTGGTGTTCGTGCTGCTTGCCGCGGTGACCTGCGAATTGGCGACGACACAAGCCGCATCGGCCCAGGGCTTCAGTTACAATCCGCGGCCTCCGCATCCGCGCCCGCCGAAGGTGGCGAGCGACGGGCAGATGCTCGTTCAGGCCGTCGAGGTCGACTACGATTACAACAACAATCGGGTGTCGGCGGTCGGCAACGTGCAGATGTTCTACAACGGCACCAGCGTCGAGGCCGACAAGGTCGTCTATGACCAGAAGACCAAGCGGCTCTATGCCGAGGGCAACATCCGCATGACGGATGCGGACGGCAAGATCACCTACGCCAACACCATGGATCTGAGCGACGACTACCGCGACGGATTTGTCGATTCGCTGCGCGTCGATACAGCCGACTCCACGCGCATGGCGGCAACGCGCGCCGATCGTTCCAGCGGCAACTACACGGTATTCGAAAACGGCGTCTATACCGCCTGCGCACCCTGCGCGGACGATCCGAAGAAGCCGCCGCTGTGGCAGGTCAAGGGCGCGCGCATCATCCACGACCAGACCGAGAAGATGCTGTATTTCGAGACCGCGCAGCTCGAATTCTT
>DATJYT010000348.1:0-3176 GCA_035499475.1 Xanthobacteraceae bacterium
CTTCGCCGCGCGCGACGAGCTGCCGCGGCTCAACGCCTTGTTCGAAGGTCTCGGCGATTTGTTCGTGCCGCTGCGATCCGACGGCGCGCGCGCGCTCGAATTCGGCGGCGTCGCGCTTCACCCCGGCGCTGTTGCCGCCTACCGGGCGGAGCGCCTGCTCGCTTGATGACGGGGCGCGTCATCCAATGACGGTGAGCGGAAATGGCCCTACCGCTTGCTGAAGCCGCCCGCTTTCACTGCCGCCTCGACCATCGCGCGCTGCTCGGCGATCATGGCGACGAAATCCGCCGTGGTGCCGGCCCGCACGATCTGGCCGAGGGCGTTCAACCGATCCACTGGCAGTTCTGGCGCGACAGCGCGCACATCGGCGGCGATGCGGTCGCGCAAGCCGTCGGACATGCCGCGCCAGCCGAAGAAGCCCTGGAAGCTGGGCGCGACCACTTCGGGAAAACCGGCCTCGATGGCGGTCGGAACCTGAGGCGCACCGGAGGAGCGTTCATGATTGGTCACCGCGAGAATGTGGGCCTTGCCGCCTTGAAGCAACGTCAAGAGCGGCAGCAACCCGGTCGCAACAGCGGTGATGCGGCCCTCGCTGACATCCTGCAGCGCCGGCGTGAAGTCGCGATACGGCACATAAGTCATGTCGACGCCGGCCGATTTGAGGAAAATCGTGAATGCGAATTGCGGCATGCCGCCGGTCGACGCCCAGTTGAGCTTCCCTGGTTCGGCCCGCGCCCGCGCCTGCAAGTCCTTGAGCGACGTGATGCCGGACGCGGCGCTGGCGGCGATGCCGATGAACGAATCGGCGCCCGCCACGATAGGAACGAGATCGCGCTCCGGGTCGTAGGGCAGCTTGTCGTAAAGGACCGGGTTGACGGTGACCGGGCCGCCGAACGAAAACAACAGCGTGTGCTCGTCGTTCGCCGTCGTCAGCGTGTTGACTGCCGCAAGCGCATCCGGGCCCGGCTTGTTCTCGACCACCACCGGCTTGCCCCACCGCGTGGACAGTTTTTCCGCATAGGCCCGCGCGGTCACGTCGGTCGCGGTGCCGGGCGACAGCGGCACGATGAGCCGCACGGTGCGTTGCGGCCAATCGGGTTGCGCCTGCGCGGCGCCCGGGCCGAAAGCCGCGACGCCGAACGCCAGCGCGCATGCGGCCAGAATCTTGATCGTGATCGTCGCCATCGCGTTACCCTTCATCACGCCGCAAGCTCGCGCATGATGCGATAAAGCCGCGACTGGCCTTCGAAGCCGATACCGGGACGATCGGACAGCGTCAAATAGCCGTCCTGCAACGCGGCATCGTCGGCGAAGCCGCCGAAATCGCCGAACACGCCCGGATAGGATTCCGCGCCGCCGAGGCCGAAGCCGCCGGCGATCGCGAGCGACATCTGATTGCCGCCATGCGGAAAGAGGAGGCTGCGCGGCCATTGATGCTGCGCCAGCATGTCGAGCGTGCGCGCATATTGCGCGATGCCGTAGGCCTGCGGCGGATCGACCTGGATGACGTCCCGGCGCTGCGGCTTGAGGCCGCCGAAGCGGACGAGGTTTTCCACGTCCTGCGTCGAGAACAGGTTCTCGCCGGTCGAAAGCGGCGCGTCATAGGCGCCGGCGATTTCGGCAAGCAGCGCATAGTCGAGCGGGTCGCACGGCTCCTCGAACCAGCGCAGCCCGAACGGCGCCAGGCCTCGCGCATAAGCGAGCGCCTCCTCGCGCTTGAATTTGGAGTTGGCGTCAACCGCAAGCTCGCCGCCGCGCGGCAGGATCGATTTGACGGCCTCGACGCGCTCGAGATCGTCGGCGAGCGCCATGCCGCCGACTTTCATCTTCACCATCGTGTAGCCGGCGTCGAGATGGCGCTTCATCTCGTCCTGCAAATCCCTGGTGGTCTTGCCCGGCGCATACCAGCCGCCGCCGACATAGCAGAAGACCTTTTCGGCGGCCTTGCCGCCGCTGTAGCGCTCAGCGAGAAGCCGGTGCAGCGGCTTTCCGGCGATCTTCGCCACCGCATCCCAGACCGCGACCTCGATGGTGCCGATGCCGATCGAGCGCTCGCTATGGCCGCCGGACTTTTCGTTCTGCATCATGACGGCGAGGATTTTTTCCGGCGAGAAATTCTCACCGTCGTCGTCGAGCAGCGAATTGGGATCGGCCTTGAGGATGCGCGGAATGAACCGCGCGCGCATCTGCGCACCGCAGGCATAGCGGCCGGTGGAGTTGAAGGCGAAGCCTTTGACCGGCTCGCCGTCGCGCACGACGTCGGTGATGACGGCGACCACCGAGGTCGTCATCTCGGAAAAGTCGATGCTCGAATTGGCGAGCGAAGAGTTGAGCGGGACCGCGGTCTCGCGGATATCGGTGATGCGCATGACTGTTCAATCTTTTGAAGGATGGACCAAGCGAAGCGTGCTCCCGCACGGGCACGGCGCGTGCCGCGCCTTTGCCCACCCCAATACTTGCTTGTTCGAAGGGCGCTGCCCGCTCTTGGCTCACTTTACCTGGACGGTTTTTAGATATTCGATCACCGCCAACACGCGATTTTTATACCTGTATGCTTCCGGCGGCCCGAACCGGTATCCCCAGACCGGCATTTCACGCGTGCCGTGGCTGGCGACGCTCGTATTTCGCCCGTCAATCATTTGGTACACCATATCGTAGGGAAAGACGCCGTTGTTGTTCTTGGCGAGAACCGTCAAATCGGCAGGGGGCGTCTTCAGCGTTTTGGCGACGGGGCCGTCGCCCTTGGCGTCGATGCCGTGGCACGCCGCACAACTGGATTTGAATTCCGTTTTTCCGACATCGATACTCTGAGCCGACGCGCACGCGCTAAACCCGATGACGATACTTGCGATGAGAAGCCATTTGATCGTGGTGGTTTCCATGTTGCGACTTCTTTGCGTCACGACTTATTGGATTTGGGGGATCTTGGCGTCAACAATGACCTTGTGCCATTTGTCGACGTCCTTCTTGATGTAGGCGGCGAATTCGGCCGGCGTGTCGGCGACAATTTCCAGGCCGACCTCTTTGCATTTGGCCACCACGTCGGGCGACGCCAGCGCCCGGATGATCGCATCGTGCAATGCGGCGACGATTTCCGGCGGCGTTCCGGCCGGCAGCAATATGCCCTGCATCGTTTCGGATTCCTGGTTCTCAACGCCCGCCTCGAGCATGGTCGG
>DATJYT010000349.1:0-8830 GCA_035499475.1 Xanthobacteraceae bacterium
CGACGAAGGTATAGGGCCGCCGCAACGCGATGCGGACAAGAGCGATCATAAATCAGCAGTTCCCCGGTTCGACGATCGGGACGACATCACGTTGGCACGACGCGCTGCTTGAATGACACAGATACCCGCCAGCTCACAATCCTACCGCATTGCGGCAGACAGCATGTCTGCCATTTTGGTGAAGCTCTGTTGCGGCAAGCTGATGGATTGCAGCGCTTGGCGCGCCGTTCGCGCGTCCGGCAAGATGACGCGATGCATGGTTGTTTATTTGGCGGTTATATGCGGCGGCTCGTCCGCGAGCCGAACAGTCAAGACTTTCCACGCCGGAACGCGGCTCAATTCTCGATGTTTGCGCGCCGGCGTAAATGGGATGCAAAAAAGGTGCGGCCGGCTCTTGGGGGAGAGCCGGCCGCGCGCGAACCCGGTCTGGGGACGGGGAGGGGTGGGGACGTGACCGAGCTCGCGTGTCTCCGTGTGCCTAGCGTGAGCTTGCCGTCGCCGGCGCAACATGCGGTTCGCCGAGTGCGATCCACACATTCGGATCGGCCTGCGACTGCCGTTTGACGAAGCGGTAACCTGTTTCCGACCACATGAGGATGTCGTCGGTCTGGTTGTCGAGGATGAATTCGCCTTTGTCGGATTTGACGGTGAGGACAGCGTGGCCATCACCGTGCTGGTCGCGCACCACGGTGATGAGCAGCGCCTCGCGCGGCCAGCCGGCCTGCATCAGCATGCGGCGCTTGAGCAGCACGTAGTCCTCGCAATCGCCGTAGCCGTCGTCGGGATAGTTCCAGCGCTCGACCACGCCCCAGTGCTCCATGTCGGTCATGGGCTTGATGTTGGTGTTGACCCAGCGATTGACCCGATCGAGGTCTTTCCAGGCCTGAGCGGAGAGCACGACATCACGCGGCTTGCTCGGCGATGTCTTGCATTCCGGGTCGTATTCGATGCAGAACTCGACCCAGCCGATCGGCGCCCGCGCCGTCTCGCCGAGCGAAATGAACAGCGGGCGTTCCGCGGCGCTGCTCGCCGTTGGCGTCGCCAGGAGCGCAAGCCCCATCATCGCCGCGGCGGCGCCGCGTTTGAGGATTGCCTTCGCACCCGAACTCATTGCGGACCCCATCCCTGATCGTCAGGGGCCACGTTTCGCACAAAGCTTTTGCGGGGCCGCTAAGTTGAGTGCTGCAATTTTAAGTAAAAGCGGATCAAGTCAGAGGAAAAATCCAAATAGATTTGCGCGAATATTGTATAAAATTCTATCTATTCTTATTTGAATAAAATTGTATCTATCTTTGGAATTTCACGCGTCACCGCCGCGCTACGTCATCCATCCCAAAGCAATCGACCCGCCACGCGAAGGTGCGTTGAGGCGGGTTTGAATCCCGCCCCGATAGGATGGCGCAAGCCGCGTCACCCGCCGGTGATGTTCTCTTCGAGAAAATCCGGATGCTGCAGGCGAGTGAACTCGACGGCGAAGCCGTCGTCGAGATGGCGCACGACGCGGCCCGGCACCTTGCCGAGCGTGACCAGGCAGCCGAGCGGCGGCCGCTCCTCGGTAGCGACGCCGGCGCCCGATTGCGACACGTCGATGATGCGGCAGGTGATGTTAAGGCCGTTCGGCAGGATCAGGCGGCCCATGGGATTACGCGGCACGATGCGGCCGTGACGGCGGTCTTCCGGTGAGTCGAGCAGGTGGCGGTTGGCGAGCCAAGTGAGCTGTGCGGCGAGCTTGTCGCGCTTGCGCGCGGTTGCCGCGATCGTCATGGCAAAGCCGTTGGGGAACACGCGCGCCACATGGCCTTCGAGGCGGCCGAGATGATCCACATAGGCGATGATGCGCTCGCCCGGCGTGCCGCCGATGGGCGCGATGACCGCCATGCCGCCCGGCGACATGTCTACGACCTGGCAGGGAAACTCGCGGCGGTCGGCCAACATATAACGGCCGAGCAGGTTGACGTTGACGCGCTGGTAGCGGCGGCGGTCCTCATTGAGCGACCGCATATTCGCTTTTCGTTCAACGAGTGCCATCCGATCACTGCGTTTGCCCAGCGCGCTCCAGGCAAACCTAGGCGGGTGATGTTAACGGCGCGTTAGTCGCACGGGCTTCGCTGTCAGATTTGGGGACAAAGTCCGCGCAGCGGCGTCAGTTCGTCCGGCCGCCTTCATAGACGACCAGCCCCCGGCGCGGCGCCAGCAGCCGGGGCAACAGGCGCGGCTTATGGGGAGCGCCGACATGGCGATGAGTTCCAAGGGTAAGGGCGCCGATCGGGTTCGTGCCCAGCCAGTAGGGCGGGTCGAACGGCGCCAGGATGCCGATCGAGCGGGCGAAAGCGGGCCGGCGCGCCTGGAGTGGCAGAAGCAGAAGTTCCAGATCGATGCGCTGGCCTTCCTTGTTCCGCGCCGTCACGCCGGCCACGGTTCCAACGGTCTCCGACAACAGGATCGTCAACAGGTCGGTCACGGCCGGCCGGCTTGCGGCGTCCCACAAATCGACGAAGGATTCGCCTTTCAACTCGCGGCCGAACAGCGCGCAGACGCGGGTGCCTGCCAGCCGGAATGGATGGCTGCCGTCGGCGTCACCCACCGCCAGCACGAAGCTGTCGCTCAGGCATTGGCGAATGGAGGCCGGTTCGATATCGGCACGCTCCGGCGCCGGACGGTTGCCGCGCCGTTCCTCCCAGTATGCGTAAAGATCGCGGCTGGCTGCATGTTTCATGGTCGCCCGCTCCTGCGCTCGCGCTCCGGCCGGGATCTGTCCCCGATTGGGACAGCTTGCGGCGGTGTTGCGGGCAGATCAGCAGGCGGCGTGCCGCCGGCGCAGGTTAAACTTGGAAACCCGCCGGCAATGTTCGGTTAACGTTAACGGAACCTTGATGTTGGCGGTCGGCGGCCGTCGACCTAGGCTGACTGAACCATCAGTGTTCAAGCGCCGTAGGGCTTCGTCAGGCGCACTTGCATAAAGGGAGGCGAGGGGATGTGACCGGCGCGAGCGCCCCGGCAGGCGCGTGGTGTCCGCACCGCGTGCCAAACCCCGCGCAATGTACTAAAGGGAGGGCCAGCCCCTCCCTTTAGTATTTAAGGTCGCCGCCTGTGACAAAGCTCGGCTTGCCGCGGTTGCCGTGGCGGTCTATCTCGCGGGGCACAGGTACTCCCAGGTGACGCACCGTTCCGAGCCGTTTTTCAACGTACCTTCCGTCGTCATTGTAACGATCATCGTGCTGGTGACCGTGCATGCCACGCGCATGCTCCTGCTGACCGAAGCGCAGGACACGCGATTCCTGCTCGCTTTCGCGTTCATCCCGGCCCGATACCAGCCGGGGTTTCTCGGCGCCTTCCCGGGCGGAATCGCCGCCGACGTATGGACTTTTTTCACTTACGCCTTTCTGCATGCGAACCTGATCCACATCGGTCTCAACGTGGCATGGCTGTTGCCGTTCGGCACGGCGCTGGCACGGCGCTTCGGGCCGGGGCGCTATGTCGCCTTCATGCTGGTGATGGCCGCCGCCGGAGCGCTCGCGCACCTGGTCAGCCATCCTGGAGCCGGTGTGCCGATGATCGGGGCGTCGGCCGCGATCTCCGGCGCCATGGCGGCGGCGATGCGTTTCGTATTCCAGCAGGGCGGCCCGCTCGGCGCTTGGCGCGCGACCGACGAACAATCCTATCGCGTTCCCGCCGCATCGCTGCTGAGCACGCTTGGGGATATGCGGTTCTTGCTGTTCCTCGGCGTTTGGATCGGGCTCAACGCCCTTTTTGGATTGGGCACCATGTCGATTGCCGGCGAAGAAGGGCAGCAAGTGGCCTGGCAGGCCCATATCGGTGGCTTCTTCGCGGGGCTGCTGCTGTTCAACTTGTTCGATCCGGTCGTGCCGGACAAAGAATTGGATGCGAGCTTTGATGCTGCGCCGCACACCAACCCTGATCGACCATTGGAACCAAGGCCCGGCCCGGGAGATTGACTTAAGCACCTTCATCGCCGCCGCCCGCCAATGCGGGTGAGAACGGCTGTGAAGTCCGGGAGGCTACTATGACCGTCAGAAGCATCCTCGCGGGCAAAGGCCGCGAGGTCACCAGCATCGAACCTGCCGCAACGCTGAAGTCCGCCGTGCAACTGCTCGCCGAAAGACGCATCGGCGCGGTGGTCGTGCTCGGCGCCGACCGCCGCATCGTCGGGATATTGTCCGAGCGCGATATCGTGCGCGCGCTCGCCGAACGCGGCGCCGCGATACTTGAGGAGCCGGTCAGTCAGTTGATGACGCGGAAAGTCTCGACTTGTCCCGAAAGCGAGACGGTGTCCGCCATCATGGAACGCATGACGGCGGGCAAGTTCCGCCATTTGCCGGTCGTGGAGCAGAGCCGTCTGGTCGGCATCATTTCGATCGGCGACGTGGTCAAACATCGCCTGACCGAGATGGAGCGCGAATCGGCGGCGATGCGCGATTACATCCTGACCGCCTGACCGACAGAATACAGGGTCGAGACGTGCGTTCCTCACCGGCGCCCGACGGGCTATGATGCACCGTCGTGATTTGGCGCTGGAGGAGGAGACATGCGCGCATTGGTCATGCTGTTGGCCGTGATGACCGTGGGCGGCTTTGCGGCCGAGGCCAGAGCTGGTGGGAGCATCCGCCTCGCTCAAACGTCGACGACCACAAATTGCATGTTGAACTGCAATTCGGCGCTGGCGAACTGCCAGTCCTCGTGCGTTCTTCCCGCCGCGACGGCGACAGCCACCAGCAACGCCAGCGCGAGCTCGTCGTGCCTGCTGGCGTGCACCAACACGCAGCTAACGTGTCAGACCCTGTGCGCCCGCGTCTCGCCGTCGCAGTGAGCCGCCTCAACGCAGCGCGGCGACGGATTCGGTGATCGAATCGATCGCCCTTTCGGTGGCGGTGCGGCCCACCTCGATCGCTTCCGCGGCGCGATTGAAATCGAGAAAGCCGACGTGGCCGATGCGCGGGGTGACGTGAATGTCCGGCGGATCGCCAGCGAGCCGCATGCGGGTCAGACGATCCTGCATGATGTTGAACGATTCGATCATCACCGTGGAGAAGCTCGGCCGCGTATTGTCGGCCATGATCTGACGCTTGATCGCGCGCTCGGCGCCGAACATGCCGCCGAGGCCGAGAAAGCCGGTCTTGCCGTTCGTCGCGGCCGGCGCGTCGTCGCCGGGATCGGAGCCGTGGCTCGCGATCGTGGCGCCGCGGCCGAAACGGTCAGCGTCGAGATTGACCGCAATGACGACGCGTGCGCCAAATGCGCGCGCGACCGAAACCGGCACCGGATTGACGAGCGCGCCGTCAACCAGCCAGCGGCCCCCGACGGAGACTGGCGGGAAAATTCCCGGCAACGCATAAGAGGCGCGCAAGGCCAGAGCGAGCGAGCCCCGCGCCAGCCACACTTCGTGCCCGGTGCCGACTTCGGTCGCGATCGCGGCGAAGCGAATCGGCAGGTCCTCGATCAGCGTCTTGCCGATCGATTCCTCGAGCCGGCTGGCAAGCCGCGCGCCGTTGATGAGGCCGGAGCCGCCGAGCCGCACGTCGAGATAGCCGATGATGCGCCGCATCGTCAGTGAGCGCGCCCAGGATTCGAGCGACTCGAGCTGGTTCGTTGCATAGCAGCCGCCGACCAGAGCCCCCATCGAAGTGCCGACAATGATGTCGGGGACGATGCCATGTGCGCTCAGCGCCTGAAGAACGCCGATATGGGCAAAGCCCCGCGCCGCGCCGCTGCCGAGCACCAGTCCGATGGAAGGACGCCCGCGTCTGACAGCGACGTCGTCGGCGCCCGGGATCTTGGCTTCAACCTCGATGGTACTCAACGGGTCCTCACGGTTTGCGCGTGGAGACTGGAAAGGCGAAGAAGGCCCGCCGCGGCGTCAAGATGGTCGATCCTCGGCCGCGGTCGGTTCTGCGACAAGCACGACGCGAAAATATGGTGAAAGCCCCGCCGAGTCAGCGCCCGGCCTCGCGCCGCCATCCCAGGCATGAAATTGCCGTGATTGGGTTCGACAAAATCGGCATGTCCGGGCGGGGTTTGGGCGCATATTGCGGGCGTGCCGCGGCAGTGGCGGCGGTGCTGCTTGCAGTCACCGGCGCTCTGTTCGCGCCGAACCATGCGTTTGCGCAAGCGCGCAATCTGGTGGCGCCGCAAGCAATTGCTCCGGCGCCGTCGACGCCCGGCACCGGATCGCCGGGCGCCACGCTCGTCGCGCCGCAGCCGCTGCAGCCGTCCTATCCGCAACCGCTGGCGCAGGCGGCGCCGCTGGTGCCGGCCGGTCACGTCGCGCTCGCGGTCACCGCGCGCTACGGCCGCGACGCGCCGCAAATCAGCGGCGGCGTCATCTGGCGCGTCTATGCCGCCAACCCGGATGCGAACGGCGCATTCCGCCTGATCAAGGAGGACAGGGCGGCATCGCCGACATTCGTCCTGCCCCCCGGCAACTACGTCGTGGACGCGAGTCTCGGCCTCGCCAGCGCCGCGAAGGCAGTGCAGTTGCGCTCCGAGACGGTGCGCGAGACGTTCGATATTCCCGCCGGCGGCATACGCCTCGAGGGCCGCGTCGGCGACGTGCGCATCCCCGCCGGTCAGATCTCCTTCGACGTCTTCCCGGGCAGCCAGTTCGACACCTCCGATCGCCGACCCATCGCGCAGAACGTGATGACCGGCGACGTCGTCCTGCTTCCTGAGGGGACCTACTACATCGTGTCGAATTACGGCGACGGCAATTCGGTGGTGCGCTCGGATGTCCGGGTCCAGGCGGCCAAGCTCACCGACGTGGTCGTCACTCATCGTGCTGCGGTGCTGACGCTCAAGCTGGTGAACGAGAAAGGCGGCGAGGCGCTCGCCAATACGCAATGGACCGTGCTGACGCCCGGCGGCGACGTGATCAAGGAATCGATCGGCGCTTTCCCCCGCGTCGTGCTCGCCGAGGGCGACTATCACCTGATCGCGCGCAACGAGGGCAAGACCTACCAGCGCGATTTCAAGGTCGTCACCGGTGTTGACGGCGAGGTCGAGGTGTTGGCGCGCTGAGCGCTACGCCGCCATGGTCGCGCCTGCTTTCGGCACCCGGGCCACATCCGGCGGCACAGCTTCCTGCGCCAGCGCCGCAAGCGCGGCGTCGAGCGGCATCGACTGCTGGCCGTCCTTGCCGAGACGGCGGATCGACACGCTGCGCTCGGCTGCTTCCTTGCGGCCGACAACGAGAAGAGCCGGAACCTTCGCCAGCGAGTGCTCGCGGACCTTATAGTTGATCTTTTCGTTGCGCAGGTCGCCCTCGACGCGCAGTCCCGCGCGCCGCGCCGCCGCGATCGCCTCGCGCGCGTAAGCGTCGGCATCCTCCGTAATGGTGGCGACGACCGCCTGCAGCGGCGACAGCCACAGCGGGAAATGCCCCGCATAGTGCTCGATCATGATGCCGGTGAAGCGTTCGAGCGAGCCGAACATCGCGCGGTGCAGCATCACCGGCGTCACTTTGTTGGAGTGCTCGTCGATATAGAACGCGCCGAGCCGGCCCGGCATGTTGAGATCGACCTGCACGGTGCCGCATTGCCAGTCGCGGCCGATGGCGTCGCGCAAGACGTATTCGAGCTTGGGGCCGTAGAACGCGCCTTCGCCCTTGTTGAGCGTCCATGGTCGGCCGGAGGCTTCCAGCGCCTGCATCAGCGCCGCCTCGGCCTTGTCCCACACCGCGTCCTCGCCGATGCGCTTTTCCGGCCGGTCGGAGAATTTGATGCGCACGTCGTCGAAGCCGAAGTCCTGGTAGATCGACAGGATCAGGTCGTTGACCTTGATGACCTCTTCGGCGATCTGGCTCTCGGTGATGAAAATGTGCGCATCGTCCTGGGTGAAGGCGCGCACCCGCATCAGCCCGTGCAGCGCGCCGGACGGTTCGAAGCGGTGCACCTTGCCGAATTCGGCGATCTTGAACGGCAGGTCGCGATACGATTTGAGCCCGTTCTTGAAAATCTGGATGTGGCCGGGGCAGTTCATCGGCTTGACCACGAAGGTGCGCTCGTCCTCCTTGCGCGGCTCGACCAGGAACATGGCGTCGCGAAACGTCGCCATGTGGCCCGACGCCACCCAGAGCGAGGAATCGATGAGCTGCGGCGCGTTGACCTCGGCGAAGCCGGCCTCGGCCTGGCGGCGGCGGATATAGCCTTCCAGCCCCTGGAACAGCGTCCAGCCTTTCGGATGCCAGAACACCGAGCCGGGCGCTTCTTCCTGGAAGTGGAACAGGTCCATCTCGCGGCCGAGCTTGCGGTGGTCGCGCTTCTCGGCCTCCTCGATCTGCTTCAGATAGGCGTCAAGCTCGTCCTGCTTGGCGAAGGCGGTGCCGTAGATGCGCGAGAGCATTTCGCGGTTCGAATCACCGCGCCAATAGGCGCCGGCGACTTTCATCAGCTTGAACGCATTGCCGATCTTGCCGGTCGAGGTCATGTGCGGGCCGCGGCACAGATCGAACCAGTCGCCCTGCTTGTAGATCTTGATCGGCTGATCGGCCGCGATTGCGTCCACCAGTTCGACCTTGAACTGCTCGCCCATGTCGGTGAAGACGCGCTTGGCGTCCTCGCGCGACAACACCTCTTTGGTGAAGGGTTTGTCGCGAGCGATGATCTCGCGCATCTTCTTCTCGATGGCGGCGAAGTCCTCCGGCGTGAACGGTTCGTTGCGGAAGAAGTCGTAATAGAAGCCGTTCTCGATGACGGGCCCGATGGTCACCTGCGTGCCGGGCCACAGCGACTGCACGGCTTCGGCGAGCACATGCGCGGCGTCGTGGCGGATGAGTTCGAGCGCGCGCGGGTCGTCGCGGGTGAGAAATTCGATCTTG
>DATJYT010000350.1:0-3351 GCA_035499475.1 Xanthobacteraceae bacterium
GCGCGATACGATAGCGGCGCAAATCGAAAAGCTGCAAGCCACCGAGGCGATTATCGGACAGCGGGTCTACATCTGGAAGACGCTTTCCGACAAGGAACTCGGTTCGAAACTGACCTATCTGGAGACACTCCAGCAACTCACCGAGAATCAGAAGGAAACCACCGTTCAGACCAGTCGGCTCGCCGAAGCGAATGCCGCGGTTGCGGCGATCGCTGCAACGCGCTCCCAAGCGGTGGCGGAATTTCATCGCACACTCTTCAGCGACCTGGCCGAGGCCGAGCGCAAGGCCGCCGTATTGGCCGACGATTTCGCCAGGACCGAGGAGCGAATGAAGCGCCAGGTGCTGACGGCGCCGGTCGACGGCGTGGTGCAGCAGCTTGCGGTTCATACCGTCGGCGGCGTGGTGACGCCGGCGCAGCAATTGGCGGTCGTCGTGCCGTCCGACACGTCGCTCGAAATCGAGGTCATGGTGCCCAATCGCGATATCGGGTTTGTTCACGCCGGCCAGGATGCGCAAATCAAGGTCGATGCCTTCAATTTCACGCGCTATGGCGTTCTCCATGGCCGGGTTTTGAGCATATCGCAGGACGCCATTGCCCGCGATGTCAGATCGGATCAAGCAAAAGACAATGCGGACTCGGCCGATGGCGCGGCCAGCGAGCCCAAAGGTCAGGATCTGAGCTATTCCGCGCGTCTCTCGCTGGATCGCGCGGACATTCAGGTGGACGACACGGTTGCCAAGCTTCTGCCAGGCATGACTGTCACTGCCGATATCAAAACCGGCTCGCGCAGCGTGATCTCTTACCTGCTCTCGCCAGTGTTACGCTACGCCCACGACAGTCTGCACGAGCGCTGAGACGTAGTCGCCGGCGAAGCACGCGGGGCGGGTTCTTGGCTTTATTGACCGCTTCGGTTCGACCGCGGGGCAGGGAAGTGCTCCATCGCGGTGACCGATCGCGCCTTTTGGGCCGCGTCTTGGGGGGGCGACCGGTGCGGCGCCGTGCCGGGTCGGCGCGTGCGGTAAAAGTCGGTGATTTGCTGCGCCGTCTTGACGTTGAGCCGTTCGAAGCTCGCCATCATCTGCTCAAGCTGCATCGCGGCGCGGCATCCCGGCCGCGAGCGACGTAAAAGCAGGGCTTTTGTCGTCGTCCAGGACAGGTTGGCGGCCTTGGCGAGGACCAGCACCGCTTCCGCGCGATTCTCATTCATCGCATCTTCGACCACGTCCGGCGCCAGGTTGCATAAGCCTGCAAGCAGCGCGATGAGCTCTTTATCGTTGCCGCCGGCGATCAGCGCCTGAATGTGATCGTCGTCGCGCTTGATCTTGTGCTGCGTCGACGAAGGCGAGGGTGCCGCTTGGGGCTCGTCCGCTGATTGGGCCTGGGCGTTGTCCTGCATGTCTTTGACGACCGCGGTGACGGCCTCGTCGATTTCACGACTGGAGTGCGGATTTTGGGCCATCAATTTTGCCCGAACCATCTCGGACGCGGTCGACAGCAAAATCAGGAACAGCGGACGCGGAATATCCGGCCGTGCACCCACGCAGGTGGCAAGCGCATCGTCGCCGTTCGAACGTCGGACCAGCAAGGAATAGCCGGCGTCGGAGAATTTCGCTCCGAGGTTCGTCGCGGCACTGAGCAGGACCTGCCGGTCGCCGCGCTCGATCAAGGCATCGGTGATCCCCGGGCTCAAAGATTTTCGCGCCGAAATTGCCAGCAAGTGCTTTTGGCTCTTGCCGCGGACGATCTGCAGAATCGTGCCCTCATCGAGCCGCTCGGATTGCGTAAGAATGGGAGCGGCGACTTCGATTTCATCATCGAGGGCAAGCATTCGGCTGATGCGGAGCGGCGCTTTGGGGTCCGGTGCAAGCCGCTGTGCCAGCAATATGCGCACGGACGTTTCGATTTCGCGCGCGAGCTGGATTATGACATCGTCGAACAGGCCGATTTCATCGTCCGAGTATTGGTTTGAATCGCGAATGAACAGGTCTGTGACCGCCAGCAGCATGTTCGCGCGCCGCTCCGAGGAGCCATGCGCGATCGCGTCCTGGAGTTCTTTGTTGAGATCAAGCCTGGTCGTCATGGCTTGCTAACGAGTACGCGCTTGAGTTGTTCACCAGAATAAGGCTTTACCGGTTGCCGCGGGTCCAGGAGGAGCCGTGAAGCTTGCGTTATTGACTGTGTCGGCGTCGCGTATCGATATCGTAAATTTTGTTTATTTATTAAGTCCTAATGCATTTTCACGGCTTCAATCGCTTAAGCGCCGGAAAAGTCGACGGGGGACAAACCTTAGGCCGAAAAGGGCAGCATGCGCCAAGGGTGGACTACACGTTGAGCCGGTGCATCTGCTCGGTCGGATAGCGGGTGCCGGCGGCGGCACCCACAGGGGCTACGCGGTCGATTTCCTCAAGCTCATCGGCCGTGAACTGTGCGGCGGTGACGATATTCTCCTTGAGATGCCTTCGCGACTTGGCGCCCGGAATCGGCACGATCAAAAGTCCTATTCGCTCGCCCTGGGCCAGTGTCCACGCGATGGCGAGCTGGGCGAGCGTAAGCTTCTTTCGCTGGGCAATCCGCTCCAATGCCGCGCGCAATTCAAGATTGAGCTTGGCGTTGTCTGGATGAAAGCGGGGCAGCCTCCGGCGAATGTCCTGCGGCGTCATGTCGTCCAGCTTCGGAGCGCTTGCGGCAAGCATGCCGCGGCCGAGCACGCCATAGGCCATTAGCGCCATGTTGAGCTCCTTGCAGGCCGCAATCTGCCCCTGCACCTCGGCGTCGCGCGAGAACAGCGAATACTCCATCTGCAGCGACGCCAAGGAATGCACGGCGCTGCCGCGCCGAAGTGATTGCGCGGAGCATTCTGACAGCGAGATGTATTTGGTCTTGCCTTCATTGACGAGGTCGGCCATGGCGCCGACGCTCTCTTCCACCGGGACATTCGGATCGACGCGCGACATGCAGAAGACGTCGAGGCTTTCGATGCCGAGATTGCGCAAACTGTCTTCGCAGGTCTTGCGCAAATAAGCCGGATCGCCGCCGCTGCGCGCGGCATCGGCGTCGCGCGGGCTGCCGCTCTTGGAGTGGATGACGACCTCATGGCGCCGGCCGCGAATGGCCTCGCCGATCAAGCGGTGATTGTGGCCCTGGCCGTAGCTTGCCGACGTGTCGAGAAGATTGATGCCGAGATCGAGCGCCAGCCGGATCGTGGCGACAGATTCGGCGTCGTCCGCCGCGCCGTAGACGCCGGACATGCCGTAACAGCCGAGCCCAATGTTTGACACGCGAAGAGCCGTATTGCCGAAGGTGCGGTAGGTGATCATGGTTGATCCCGGGTTGGAGGCCGGCCTTGCCA
>DATJYT010000351.1:0-2003 GCA_035499475.1 Xanthobacteraceae bacterium
ACCACCAAGCCGGCGGGTGAAGGCACTGGACTGGGTCTCTCCATCAGCCACGACATTATCGTCAAGCAACATGCCGGGACTATAGAGGTGGAAAGCCAACCCGGTGAGTTCACCGAGATCAGGATTGTGCTGCCGCGTTCACCGGCATTCCTCGGCCAATCAGGGGGATCATCTACGTGACGCTGCTTATTCTGGTGTTGGACGACGCTGCCGCGCCGATATTCCGTAATTCCCGTTAGGCGAAGATCAGCGCCGCCGACAGTGCCTCGCTCGCGCCGATGCCGTGATCGAATAGCTGCGATTGCTCACAGCCGCTCCTGGACCCAAAGGCGACATGGACGGACCGATTTTTACTGTACTGCACGCGGCTGCCGCTGGTGATAGCGTGTAATCCTCAGTCCGGGGCAGCTCATGAGGCGACGCGATTTCATTACATTGCTTGGTAGTGCTACGGCTACCTGGCCGCTGATGGCGCGCTCACAACAGTCGACAGGGATGCGCCGCATAGGGGTTCTGGCCGGAGCCATCGCTCCGGACGATCCGGAAACGCGGGCGCAACCGACCGCATTTCTTCAAGGATTGCGGGACTTGGGTTGGTTCGATGGCCGCAACGTCCATATCGACTATCGCTGGGGCTTGGGCAACGCGGAGAACACCCGCAAATATGCGACGGAACTGGTCGCGCTCGCCCCAGACGTCATCTTGATTGACGGCACCGCAACTGTCGCGCCAATGCTTCAGGCGACCCGCTCCGTCCCGATTGTGTTCGTCAATGTCGCTGATCCGGTCGGCGCTGGTTTCGTCGAGAGCATGGCGCGGCCAGGCGGCAACATCACCGGCTTTCTGGCCTTCGAATATGGCATCAGCGGGAAATGGCTGGAGTTGCTCAAGCAGATCGCGCCTAGCGTCACGCGGGCAGCAATTCTTCGCGATCCCGCAATAACGTCAGGCATCGGCCAATTCGCCGTGATCGAATCGGTCGCTCTTTCGGTGGGTGTCGATGTGATCCCGGTTGACATACACGATGCCGGCGAGATCGAGCGTTCGCTCGCAAACTTTGCACGCGTACCGAATGGCGGTTTGATCCTGACCGCGAGTGCATTGGCAGCATTGCATCACAATCTCATCATCGAGCTGGCGGCCCGTTACAAGCTGCCCTCCGTCTATACTCAGCCACGTTATGTCACCGACGGTGGTATGATCTCTTACGGACCAGACATCGTCGACCAATACCGACGCGCGGCGGTCTACGTCGATCGCATTCTTAAAGGAGAGAAACCCGGCGACCTACCGGTCCAGGCGCCGACCAAGTACGAGCTCGTCATCAATTTGAAAACCGCCAAAACGCTTGGGCTGACGATTCCGCAATCGCTTCTTGCCACAGCGGACGAGGTCATCGAATAGGCGGCCTTTTTAGTGCGTCGCACTTTGGTCGTGATTGGCCCACCGCGTCGGATATTGCAGCGCATGCGAATGTCGGCTGTTAGGGTAATTGCTGAAGCGATCGGCGGGCGCCCGAAGCGCCAAAGATGACCCAAACGCGACTTCGGCCTGGCAATGTTGCTGTACTGCACAATATGCTAGGTTTTATCTTCTAACCGTTGCATTGGGGGATTTGTGAGGCGACGCGAGTTCATCACCGTTACAGCCGGAGGCGCAGTAGCATGGCCGCTCGTCGCGGGTGCGCGGCAGTCCACGGTGCAGGCGGTAAGAATCGAAATGCTGAATGGCTGTATCACCTACGTTGGCCCGTCCGCCGATGCGGACGTTTTTGTTCATGGAACAAGAGCTGCAATCTTGGCACGGTTTGGAGAATGAAGGCCGCCGACGACCGTTGGACGGCGCATTAGAGAGAAAGTGTCATAAACACGCGACCGACCACCGAAGAAATGCAAACCGCTGCGCCGGTTGCGAAGACTAAGCTTGCCAACCTCGCGCTCCAGGGCGGCGGTGCCCACGGCGCATTCACCTGGGGCGTTCTAGACCGGCTGCTCGAGGAGCCG
>DATJYT010000352.1:0-9967 GCA_035499475.1 Xanthobacteraceae bacterium
TCGACCTCCGGCACATCTGAGTTGTTTTCGCTCGGCGACCAAATGGGTACTGCGAGCGATTACGATCAGCTGACGGTGACTGGAGTCTCCGGAACGCTCACAACCGGCCCAATAACGCTCAATACGCTGAGCTTCACCGCCGGTGTTAATGCGTATGTCCCGGCAACCTACACCTACTCGTTCAACGAGACGATGACGGTGAGCGGTAGCGGCGGCCCGCAGACGCTTACCGTTCCATTCAACATCAGTATCGACACCGCCGACACGATTTCGATTCTCGGAGGAAGCAGCCTTGCCTTCACGGTAGGCAATAGCATCTGGGATGTCGTGGTCAATGCATTGACGATTGGACCCAATCCGGGGGGGACCATGACCGCCAATTTGATGGCGACGGTGACCGATCCTCCTGTCACGCCGATCCCTGGCACTCTCGTCCTATTCGCGAGCGGCATCGGCTTAATTGGATTGATCGGTTGGTGGAAGAAGCAGAGAGACGCTTCTGCGGGCGCGATCGCCTAGTCTTATCGCGGATGCCGGCGATGTTTTCTCGACCGGCAGCCGGAATGTTCAGAGAGTAACCGTCGGCGCGAATTATCGCATTGACGGATTGTGACGTAACGGCCAACTGCCACGCCTCCTGTCACCCGTCATTCCTCGGGTAGCGCGCAGGTTCTCCCTTGCCGAAACGATCGCCGCGCGTTTGCGGCCCTCGAACTGCTGGCCGGCAGCCTGGACCTCTGATTGCCTGGCCCGGCGGCGTCGTCCTGGTTTCCACGACAGCCATTAGCTAAGACTCCCTCCGCACCAGTGATTGGCGTCACGCGCCATAAAAGCGGACGTGATGATGGAGGAGGCGTTCAAATGTATCGGGGCACCAAGGACATCCTGCTGCCGACGACCATTACCGGCTCGCTGCCGCGGCCGAGCTCGCACCACATGCGCAATCGCCTCGCGGATCGCGGCATGCAGTTCGGCCTTGCGCGCCCCGGGATTCTTTTGTTCGGCGAGCAAAGGCTCGATCACCTTGGCGGTCCGCGGGAGGCTGCCGGTATGCGTAGTGAGAATCCGCTCGGTGCTGCGTTTCATGTTGTTGCAATCTCCACCTGACTCGAGCGTTTCCGGTCCGTCCCTAAAGTCAAAATCAAAGCGGCCATTCGCTCGGCGATACGCGCGCCACGCGATCCTCTGAATGCGTCGACTTGGCTGCTCTCGGCCAAACAAATGAGCGTGGTCCCCGCCGAATGATGCCAGTTCGTGGCTAGCGATCACAATCGCAGGTGTGGAGTGCTGCGGGAAGCCCCGATGTTTGGGCGTGGCGGGACAGTCTGATCGGCAGTGTGGCCAGCGCGCCCGTCGCTATCCGCTGGATTGCCCCGAGGTACCGATGGAATTTATCCTTACCGTGCGTCGCGCGGCGGCATTATTCGGGTTATTGCTTAGGCGTTGGACGGGAGGTTGAGGATGGTCCCGAGCGTTCCAGCCGACGATCATGCCGTTTCTTTGTTGAACCTGCCGGCCGCGACAGATCAGTGTAGGACGGTCTTCATCGTTGCAGCCATCCTGCTTGGTGCGTTCGCGATCGCGGTACCTTTTGCGAGTGTGCAGCTACCGTCCTATGTCAGCTTCAATCCGGTGGTCGAATCCATTGTTTTCGTCAACGACCTCATCACCGCAATACTATTTTTTTCCAATTACGCGACGATTCGTTCTCCTGCGATCTTGGCTCTGGCCGCAGGTTACTTGTACACGGCGCTCATCGTCATTCCGCACATTCTCACCTTTCCGGGCGCATTTGCGGGTCTCATTCCCGCCGGCTCCCAGACCAGCGCGTGGTTGTATTACTTCTGGAGCGTCGGAACTCCGGTTGCCGTGATCATCTACACGCTTCTGGGGAACGCGGATCATGAAACTCGTACGACCCTGAAATCGGCGCGGTCCACAATCGGCTGGAGTGCAGTACTCACGATCTGTTTTGTGTCCGGCATGACACTGCTGGCAATGGCGGCAGATCGGTTTCTTCCGATCCTTGTGTCCAAAAACCATTATTCGAATACGACTGTTTATGTAGCAAATCCTCTGGCCATCTCGATTACCGTGATCGCCCTGGCCTTGCTGTGGTTCCGCCGGCGCTCGATTCTCGACTATTGGCTCTTACTTGCAATGTTATCGCTGGTATTGAATTTCGTGATTGCCGCCTTTTTCGCAACGCAACGCTATAGCCTGGGCTTTTATGCCTCACGCGCCTTTACACTGGTCACCTCGATGATCGTATTGGCGTTGTTATTGACTCAAATGACAAACCTGTACACGCGGCTCGCGCGGTCCAACAGGATGCTGGCTCGCGAAAAACGGAACCGGCTTATGAACGCCGAGGTGACCACGGCTGCGATAGCCCACGAGATCAAGCAGCCTCTGACGGCAATGGTGAGCAATGCTCAAGCGGCGCTGGCGCTTCTTGAAAAGACGCCGGCTGATGTTTCTGAAATTCGCGAAGCAGTACGGGATGTCATCGTCGATGGCATTCGTACCAGCGATGCACTGGATGCGATACGATCCTTGTTCAGAAACGTCGATGAACGGCGAGACTTGGTTGATGTAAACGAGGTCGCCCTCGAAGTATTGAGCACAATGCGCGCCCAGTTGAGCGATCACGGTATCGTCGCGCGACCGGAGCTGACAGCCGAACTGCCGTATATTCACGCCAACAGAGGGCAATTGCACGAAGTCATTCTCAATCTCGCCCAGAACGCGATCGAGGCCATGAAGGCGACGGTCAATCGAAGCCGGATGCTGCGACTGATGACCCATCGCGACGGCGAGATGATCGCTGTGGCCGTGCAAGATTCCGGACCCGGCATAGACCCGACGCGGTTGGATGGAATATTCGATGCATTCGAAACCACGAAGTCACAGGGTATGGGATTGGGGCTTGCGATCTGCCGCATGATAATTGAACGGCACGGCGGGCAACTTTCAGTCCATTCCGACGGCAGCAACGGCGCACTATTCCAGTTCGTCCTGCCGATCTTGCGCACGGATCAGCACGCCAATCGGGTGGAACCGTAAGCCATTTAGGTCGCGATTCTGCGACATCAGCGCGAGAAGCCATGCGATCTTTTGCGCTTGAAGCGCGGAATTTACGCATTAGCTTCAATATGATACGATCGACAAATTAGTCGGGAGAGCCGCCATGCGCCTCGAAGCCTTGGGATATGTCGGGATCCGCACCAAAAGCCTCGAAGATTGGTCGGCCTACGCCACGCGCTTCCTCGGCATGCAGCGTGTCGACCACAGCCGCGGCACGCTCGCTCTGCGCATGGACGACCGCAAGCAGCGCGTCATCATCCATACCGACGCGGACGAGGGGCCGTCGTTCTACGGGTGGGAAGTCGCCGACGCCGCGGCGCTCGATGAACTTGCCGCGCATCTCGAGAAGAACGGCGTCAAGGTCGCGCGCGGCTCGCGCGCGCTGGCGGACGAGCGCCGCGTCAAGGACCTGATCGTCTTCTCCGATCCGATCGGCAACCGGCTCGAGGCCTTTCACGGCGCCGAGATCGCGACGGAGCCGTTCAAGCCCGGGCGCTCGATCTCCGGCTACCGCACCGGGCCGCTCGGCATGGGCCATGCGGTGCTGACCGCGGAACGGCTCGACGACGTTGTCCCGTTCTATACCGAGATTCTCAATTTCAAGCCGACCGACTACATCCTCAAGCCGTTCAAGGCCTACTTCTTCCACATCAATCCGCGCCACCACAGCCTCGCCTTCATCGACACCGGCAAGAACGGCATCCATCACCTGATGGTCGAGGTCTGCTATCTCGACGATGTCGGGCAGGCCTACGATCTCGCTTTGCGCAAGCCGGAGATGATCGGCACCACGCTCGGCCGCCACGCCAACGATCAGGTCACCTCGTTCTACTCTTGGTCGCCGTCGAAGTTCCTGGTCGAGTACGGCTGGGGCGGCCGCACCATCGACACGGAAAACTGGACGCCGCACGAGCGCACCGAAGGCCCAAGCCTATGGGGCCACGACCGTACCTGGCTCACGCCCGAAGGTCGTGAAGAAGCGCGCAATCTTCGCGTCAGCGTCGCCGAAGCGGGCGGCCGCGCGCCGGTCAATGTCATGGACGGCAATTATCTTCGCGCGGCGGATGTCTGTCCGTGGTGGAACGCCAACGTTCCGGCGCGCAAGACCGGCTGATCACGATCCGATTGGCGAACAGGTCAGCGGCAGCCCGGCAGCGTGCTGGCCTTGTTCTCGAGCTCGAACGGCCCAAGTTGCTGTACCGCATAGTCGGCGAAGCTTGAATCGACTACCCGCGCCGCGGGGAAATTCGCCGTCGACATTTTGTTGAGCGCGTACCACGCCTGCATGTCCATCATGCTCGCGGTATTGATCTTGCCGTTCGGGCTGCGCGCCGGCCAGGCGTGCTGGTCGTTGAGGATTTCCGGGCGCCGCTCGGCGCCGGAGCGGGCCAGCAAGTCGACGAATTCCTTGCGGTTCGGGCCGTTGTGATAGGCCTGACAGTAATCGCGCACGCCGCGCATATAGGCGACGAAATACTTCTTCGCGACCTCGGGGTTTTTCTTGGCCCAGTCGGTGTTGATCATCACCACCGCGATGGTCATCGGCGTCGGCTTGACCAGTTCGTCGACATTGGCGAACGGCACCGCGATGTTGTCTCTCACGAATTCCGTCGTCCACGGCGGAATCACTTCCGCGCCGTCGATCGCCTTGTTGGCGAAGGCGATCGCATATTGCGGGAACGGCAGCACTTTGAGGTCGACGTCGTTGATGGTGAGGCCGCCGGTCTCGAGCACCTTGCCGATCTCGTAGGTCGAGACCGATCCGGTGCCGTTGGTGGCGATCACCTTGCCCTTGAGCTGCTTGATCTCGGTGATCTTGCCCTTGAGGTCGGGACGCAACATCAGATTGTGGCCGATCGGCGTGGAGACGCGATCCATCACCATGGTGATCGGCAGGTCTTTCTCCAGGCCGTTGAAGTAGCCCGCCGAGATGCCGCCCTCGATGATGTCGAACTGATTTTGCGACAATAGCGCAATCGAGTTGGCGGTGGTGTCGAGATCCTCGGTCGTGACGTTGATGCCGGCCTGCTTGAAATAGCCCTTGTCCTTGGCATCATAAGTCACGCCCGACGTGATCGAGCGGACCAGTCCGACGCGGACCGTGTCGTCGGCCGCCGCGTTTGACATCGCCGCGACGGCGAACAACGCCCCCGCGCCGATGGCCGCGGATGCTTTCGCGATCTTTGTCGCCGACCGTGCTCCGGTCCAGGTCATGTTGCGACTCGCCCCCGAGATGCAGCCTGCCTATGGCAGCGGCGTTACTGCGCCGCCGCGAATCACCCTAGCAAGCCTCGTGTCGCTCTCGCCACGTGCATAAGGTCGCGGCGGTCGGCCGTCCACGTCGCAAAGGTTGCGCAACGATCTGTATCTTGCGGCGCTCCAGACGCCGACAGGCGGCTAATGCCTGGTCGCCGACCACGTGCCCGAGCATTCACCGGACGAGGATCGCCACTTCCCCATGCCGGAAGCGCCCCTCAAACGGCCGGTTCCGGTTGCGCTGCCTTGATTGCTGATCACCGTGACGGCAGTCGCGCCGCTGCGGTTGACGGTGCCGGAGACCGCATAGTCGCCCTGCGCGCTCAGCACCTTTCCGTCGATGATTTGGAGCGCGGCGCGGTAGCTGCCGCATTTGCCTTGGGAGGTCTGTATCAATACGCTCCAATCGCCGTCGAAGGCGGCTGCGTGCGACTGCGGCACGGCGATCGCGCCGAGCGCGATTGCGGTCACGGCTGCAGTCAGAACGGCGCTCGAAATCTTCATTTGCTCGCCCCTGTTTTCTCACTGTCGTGCGGTGGAACAATGGGCCGCCCCGGATAAGGCGGCGGCTCGGTACTGAACGGATTGGCGCTCTTGCCGAGATCGTATCCGACCTGGAACAGCGCGCTCATGTAGTCGGGATCGAATGGCCCGCGGCTCGGTGCGTCGAAGCTTGGCGGAATCGTCGCGATGTTGAAGCCAACGCCGCTGCGCTTGGCCGCGAGATAGGCGCGGTCGATCATCAGCCGCGTATCGACCATCACCGCCGCGCCGACGGTCTGGGTCAGGATCGCGGGTATCGAACGTTCGACGACTTGGAATTCGGGCTCAAGCACGCTGTCGATCAAAATATGAAGTTGCGTCGCCGGCAGCCGATAGTCGGAAGTCGCCGACATCAAGGCGGCCGGTGCGACAAAGAATTGCCCGCCGACGCCGCCGTCAACGTGCATTTCCTGAAAGTGCTTGCCGTTCGCCTCGACGTCGATCAGCACCGGAGGAAAGCCGCCCGGAATGGAGCTCGAGGCTAACAGGACGGTGCGGAACAGATTGAGCGCGGCGTCGCCGCCGTGCGCGGCGATGGCGCCCATGTTCCAAACCACGGAACGCTCGGCGTCGATGTCGGTGGTCACGACGAACAGGCGCCGGCCGTTCTTGTATTCTGCGGCGACGGCGTCCAGAATCGCCGGCGTGATCTGCTTCGCGATCAGGTCCTTGAGCGGCCAGGAATCGACGAAGCTCTCGCCGGTCGCGCCGATCTCGAAGACGTCAGCGGCGGAAATTTTCGTATAGGCGTCGCGCAATGCGTCGTCGTAATGCGATCCCAGAAACGCGAACGGGGCCATCAGCGCGCCGGTGCTGACGCCGGTCACGACGGAATAGTTCGGCCGGTTTCCTGCCGCGCTCAGGCCATTGAGCACGCCCGCGCCGAAGGCCCCGTCGGACCCTCCGCTCGACAGAATGAGCCAAGGTCCCGGCTGGGATGGCAGCGCGTTCTGGAAATCCGCGACCGAGTCCGCCCAAAACCTGGCATCAGGCATGCCCGGAACAACGGCCGCGGCCTCGTCGGCCGCGGTGAACGGTATTCGCGCCGGCAATTTCCGGACTGGCGCGGTGGCGACCGGTGGGGCCGGCTGCGGCTTCTTTGCGTGATGCCCGGTCGAGCGCTGGGAAGCTGCAGCGGAGGCGCCGCTGCTGCCCGGCATCGTTGCCGCGAGCGGCGCGTTCAGCGTTATGGCGAAAATGGCAAGGACGGCGGCGGCCACACACAAATACCATCGCGCTATCGTGATCATGAGGACTGGGTATCCGAATTGCGGCGGAAGGTTCGAGACGCTTTGCGTATCGGCCAACGAACACGATTGCGACGACCGGCAGCAAATATGACCATCGGCGCCGAACTTCAATTGGGGTGAAATGTTATTCCACGCTATTCCAGTGGAATTGGCCCCGGCATTGCGTTTTTGGGAGGGTTCCGGTCAGCGTCGATCTACCCGTCACGGTCCCGGTCAGGTCGGCCGGTAGGCGACGAATCTCGCGCCCTCGACGAGGATCGCGGCCGCGGCTCCGAACGGTGCCAGTGCGCCTTCCGCCTCGGCGACAAGTTGGCTCAGCCGCGATTTTGCGGCCGCCACGCCGAGCACGCTCACCATCGTCGCCTTGCCGGCCTCGGCATCCTTGCCGGTTGATTTGCCGACGACTTCAGGATCGCCTTCGAGGTCGAGAAGATCGTCGGCGATCTGGAAGGCCTGGCCGACCGCCGAGCCATAGCGCTCCAGCGCTGCTCGCTGGGTCGGCGTGGCAGCGGCGAGAATGCCGCCGGCCTCACAGGCAAAGCGCAACAGCGCGCCGGTTTTCATCGCCTGCAATCTGCGCACGTCGTTTTCGCCGAGCCGCTGCGGGCCGCCGCCGTCGAAGCGGCCTTCCGCGGCGAGGTCGAGCATCTGGCCGCCGACCATGCCGCCGAGACCGGACGCGCGCGCGAGTGCACCGACGAGTTCGATCCGCACCGCGGCGTCGGGATGCGTTTGCGGCCGCGACAGGATGTCGAAAGCAAAAGTCAGCAGCCCGTCGCCGGCGAGAATCGCGGTCGCCTCGTCGAAGGCCTTGTGCGCGGTCGGCTGGCCGCGGCGCAACGCATCGTTGTCCATGGCGGGCAGATCGTCATGCACCAGCGAGTAGCAATGCACGCATTCGAGCGCCGCGCCCGCCATCAGCGCCCGCTGCCGCGGTACGTTGAACAAAGCCGCCGACTCCACCACCAGGAATGGCCGGAAGCGCTTACCGCCGCCGAGACTCGCGTAGCGCATGGCCTTGACGATGCGCTCGGGCCGGGCGGTTTCGCCGGCCTCCGGCGCCGCCGTCAGCAGCCGCTCCAGCAACGCTTCCGTCTCGGCCGCGACAGCGTCGAGACGCGACAGGAAGGGACTCTGCTTGGCATTCATCCGGCGGCGACCCAGCGTTGCATTCGGTGTCTCAGCGACCAGCGCGTTCCTATAGGCGAACGTATATTTCCGGGATAACCATGCGGCCACCCGATGCGGCCGATGCCGCGCCGGGCTTGGCGGAATTAAGCGCCGGGGGGCAATCTGTGGTCATCGGGCTCATAGCGTCAATGGTGCTGGCGATCTGGATTTACCTGTTGGCGGGACGCGGCGGGTTCTGGCGGGCGGCGGATCGCGACGACGACACGCCGCAATGGAACGGCCCGGCGAAGGGACCCTGGCCCACGGTCGCGGCGATCATCCCGGCGCGTGACGAGGCCGAATGCGTGGGCGCGGCGGTCGCTTCGCTGCTGCGGCAGGATTATCCGGGCGCTTTCGCCGTGATCCTGGTCGACGATCAGAGCCGCGACGGCACCGCGCAAGTTGCGGCCGGCGCGGCGGCGGCGCTCGACGCGTCCGACCGGCTTCTCGTCCTTCACGGACGCGCCTTGCCGCCGGGCTGGACCGGCAAGCTGTGGGCGCAGCACCAGGGCGTCGGCGTCGCCGAAAACGTTCCGCATCCGCCGGGCTATCTGTTGTTCACCGACGCCGACATCGATTACGAGCCCGACACGCTGCGCCGCCTGGTGGCGCGGGCGCAGGCCGGCAATTTCGTTCTCACCTCGCTGATGGTGAAATTGCGCTGCGAGAGTTTCGCCGAACGCGTCTTCATACCCGCCTTCATTTTCTTCTTTCAGATGCTCTATCCGTTCGCCTGGGCGAACGACCCGCTGCGCGACACCGCCGCCGCCGCCGGCGGCTGCATGCTGGTGCGCCGCGAGGCGCTGCGCGAGATCGGCGGCATGGAGGCGATCCGCGACGCGCTGATCGACGACTGCGCGCTGGCCAAAGAGATGAAGGATGTCGGGCCGATTTGGATCGGGCTGACCACGGGAGCGTCAAGCATGCGCGCCTATCCGGAGGTGGCCGACATCCGCCGCATGGTGGCGCGGACCGCCTATGCGCAGCTTCACTATTCGCCGCTGCTCCTGGCGGGGACCGTTCTCGGGCTGGCGTTAACCTATCTTGCTCCGGTGGCGCTGCTGCTCTTCGGTCACGGCCTGGCGCAACTCGCCGGACTGGTTACATGGCTGGCGATGGCCTTCGCGTTCCAGCCGATACTGCGTTTTTACGGCTTGCCCCGATACTGGGGGTTGGCCCTGCCGGGCATCGCCGCGATGTATCTGGCGTTCACGATTGATTCCGCCTATCAGCATGCGCGCGGGCGCGGCGGCATGTGGAAAGGCCGGGCGCAGGCCAATCTCTCGGGAATGCGATGAATGACGCAAGCACAAACGACGCCGGCACTTGGCGTTCGGGCAAGGGGCACCGGGACGAGAATTTCCCGGTCGCGTCCTGGCTCATTCATCCGGCGCATCGCGGCGCGATCCTGGCGTTCTACAATTTCGTGCGCACCGCCGACGACATTGCCGATCACGCGTCGCTGCCCTCCGAGGAGAAGCTCGCGCTGCTCGATCGCCTCGGTGCCGGCCTGCTCGGTGAGGACGACAGCGACGCGGTCGCGGTGAAACTCCGCAACGTGCTGGCCGCGCGCAAGCTTTCGCCGCGGCATGCGCAAGATCTCCTCACCGCGTTCAAGATGGACGTCACCAAGCTGCGCTACAGCGACTGGGACGACCTTA
>DATJYT010000353.1:0-2746 GCA_035499475.1 Xanthobacteraceae bacterium
GGCACCGACACGTGGCATTCGGCCGATCCTGTCGGCCGGGAGGTCACGACGCGGGACAGCATCCTGCTTACCTATTTCGTTGATGCCGGCGTGCTGCGCTGCCTTCGCAATCGCGGCAAGCGGCTTGGCAATTTCGTTCTCAGCGAACTGCGCAACCGCTTGCCGTAACACCGGTTATTAAGACGGCTTTAAGGCGCATCCTCGCATGCTGCGGCATGGTCACCCGCAAGCGCCTGCGCGGCTTTTTCACAGGACTCGGTCTCTACGTCCTGGCTGCGTTGCTCATCGGCTATTTCGGCGCCAACGCGTTCAGCGGCAATCACGGTCTCAAGGCCAAGCAGGATATCGACCAGCAGATCGCGGAAGCTTCCGCCGAACTCGACCGGCTCAAGCTCGAGCGCGGCCACTGGGAGCGGCGTGTCGCGTTGCTCAAGTCCGGCGGCATCGATCCGGACATGCTGGACGAGAGCGCCCGGTTGCTCCTCGATTACGTGGATCCGCGCGACCTCACCTTGATGCTGTCATGGCACCCGGTGATGGCGGATGCGCCCAAGCCCACAACAGCTCCGGAAGGCAAGCCGGCAAGCCCTTGAACCCACGTGGTCTATCCCCAAAATAATTTTTACTGGCAATGATTTGGGCGGCTTCGTCCACCTCAATTGACAGGCCGCCCGCTTTCGCCACAAGGCGAATTCGGCTATGGGTAAAGGCCCGCCCGCTGCATTTCGAGGATATTCTCGAGGATAAGAATGGCAGTCGCCAAGACCAAGGTCGCCGAACAAGGCGTGCTCGATACAGCTGACAATTGGGGGCCGCATCTCACCGCGGTTCCGGAATTCTCCAAAGAGGCGGAATTCCAGGCGCTGCGCCAGATGCTGCTGATCCGCCGTTTCGAAGAGAAGGCCGGCCAGATGTACGGCATGGGTCTGATCGGCGGATTCTGCCATCTCTATATCGGCCAGGAAGCGGTCGTCATCGGCATGGAAATGGCCAAGCAGAACGGTGATCAGATGATCACCGGCTATCGCGATCACGGCCACATGCTCGCCTGCGGCATGGATCCCAAGGGCGTGATGGCGGAACTAACCGGACGCCGCGGCGGCTATTCCAAGGGCAAGGGCGGCTCGATGCACATGTTCTCCCGCGAGAAAAATTTCTACGGCGGGCACGGCATTGTCGGCGCCCAAATCCCGCTCGGCACCGGCCTCGCCTTTGCCAACAAATATCGCGGCGACAATAGCGTCTGCCTCACCTATTTCGGCGACGGCGCCGCGAACCAGGGCCAGGTCTACGAGAGCTTCAACATGGCGGAGCTATGGAAGCTCCCCGTGGTCTATGTCATCGAGAACAACCGCTACGCCATGGGGACTGCGGTGCTGCGCTCCTCGGCGCAGACTGATTTCTCCAAGCGCGGCCTCTCGTTCAACATTCCGGGCAAGCAGGTCGACGGCATGGACGTGCGCGCGGTCAAGGCCGCCGCCGAGGACGCGATGGCCTGGTGCCGCTCCGGCAAAGGACCGATCATTTTGGAGATGATGACTTATCGTTATCGCGGCCACTCGATGTCCGACCCGGCCAAATACCGCACCAAGGAAGAAGTCGACAAAGTCCGCACCGAGCACGATCCTATCGAGCAGGTGCGCAAACGCCTGCTCGATAAGAAATGGGCAAGCGAAGACGAGTTGAAGAAGATCGATGCCGCGGTGCGCGCCATCGTCAATGAAGCCGCGGAATTTGCGACCCATGATGCCGAGCCTGATCCGTCCGAACTTTACACCGATGTCTATCGGTGAGCGTTGATCGAGCCCACGTGCCCACGGCCCCGTCGGCATGAGATCTAAAGCGACCCCATTCGAGTGATCCCGCCGAGCGAACCATGCCGACCGAAGTGTTGATGCCCGCGCTTTCGCCCACCATGGAGAAGGGCAACCTCTCCAAGTGGCTCAAGAAGGAAGGCGACGCCGTCAAATCCGGCGACGTGATCGCGGAGATCGAGACCGATAAGGCCACCATGGAGGTGGAGGCGGTCGATGAGGGTACACTCGGCAAGATTCTGGTGCCCGAAGGCACTCCCGACGTTGCCGTTAATACACCGATCGCGATGATCCTCGCCGAGGGCGAGGACGCGGCATCGCTGAAAGGCGGCAAAGCGGCAGCCAAGCAGCCCGCGCCGGAGACGAAAGCGGCAGAGCCTGCCAAACAGACCGAAGCGCTGAAGCCCGCTACCAACGGCGCCGCAAAACCGGCGCCGAGTGTCTCGCAAGCTTCTACGGCGCCCGAGCCTGAAGTCCCCGCGGGTACCGAGATTGTCACCATGACCATGCGCGAAGCCTTGCGCGATGCCATGGCCGAAGAGATGCGCCGCGATCCCGACGTCTTCGTAATGGGCGAGGAGGTCGCCGAATATCAGGGCGCCTACAAGGTCACGCAGGGCCTGCTCGAGGAATTCGGCGCGCGGCGGGTCATCGACACGCCGATCACCGAGCAGGGCTTCGCCGGCCTCGGTGTCGGCACGGCGCTTGCGGGCTTAAAACCCGTCGTCGAATTCATGACCTTCAACTTCGCCATGCAGGCGATCGACCAGATCATTAATTCGGCGGCAAAGACGCCGTACATGTCCGGCGGGCAGGTGACGGTCTCGATCGTATTCCGCGGCCCGAACGGGCCGGCCTCGCGCGTGGCCGCCCAGCACAGCCAAGACTATTCGTCCTGGTATTCGCATGTCCCCGGCCTGAAGGTCATCGCG
>DATJYT010000354.1:0-7215 GCA_035499475.1 Xanthobacteraceae bacterium
GGCGATGCTGTTCTATCTCGACAATGTCGAGTCGATGGGCGCGGATTCCATTGCCGGTATCAACCGCGACAAGGGACTGAACGAAAATCTCGCGCGCGAGTGCCTCGAATTGCACACGCTCGGGGTCCGCAGCGGCTATACCCAGGCCGATGTCACGAGCTTTGCCAACGTGCTTACGGGCTGGACCTGGGTCGGTCTCGGCGAGCCCAATCACGGCGGCGAATTCGTTTTCGTCAAGCGTCTGCACGAACCCGGCGAGCAGACAGTGCTCGGCAAGGGCTATCCCGATACTGGCGTTGCGCAAGGCCGCGCCGTCCTCGCCGATTTGGCGCGTCACCCAGCAACGGCGCGTCACATCGCGCAAAAACTGGCGCGTCATTTTGTGGCCGACGAGCCGCCGCCGGCTCTGGTTGCCAAGCTGGAAAAGACCTTCAACGACACTGACGGCGACCTAAAGGAGGTCGCCAAGACGCTGGTGACAGCCGATGAATCTTGGAGCGCGCCGCGCGCCAAGCTCAAGGCGCCTTCCGAATGGGTCATCGGCACGCTGCGCCTGACCGGTGCGCAATGGGTGATCCCGATCGGCCGCGTAATGGCGGCGCAGGCCTCGCTTGGTGAAGCGCTGTGGCGGCCGCCGGCCCCTAACGGCTATTCGGACATAGAAGCGGCCTGGATCGACGGCATTCCGCGCCGGCTCGATATTGCCAACGAGTTGGCCGGACGGCTTGCGGCGGGCACCGATCCTTTCGCGCTGCTCGACAGTGGCCTCGGCCCGCTGGCCCTTGCCGAGACCCGCGACACCATCGCCCGCGCCGAGAGCAGGCCACAAGCTTTGGCGATGCTGCTGATGGCGCCCGAATATCTGCGGAGATGACCATGACGCGCCTGCACACCCCTTCGCGCCGCGACGTATTGCTCGCCTCGGGCTCGCTGTTCGCCTGGGCGCATATGCCGAGACTGGCGCATGCCGAGGGCCGCGATCCGCGTTTCCTGGCTGTCATTCTGCGCGGTGCGCTCGACGGGCTTGCCACGGTTGCGCCGGTCGGCGATGCCGACTGGGTGGCATTGCGCGGCGACAACGCGCTGACGTTCGAAGGCAAGACACTGCCGCTCAAGCTCGACGACTTTTTCGCGCTCAATCCGGCGATGCCCAACCTGCACCGCATGTACGCCGCGAACGAAGCGATCGTCGTTCACGCCTGCGCTACGCCCTATCGCGAGCGTTCACACTTCGACGGCCAGGATCTGCTCGAAAGCGGACTTGCCAAGCCGGGCGTCAGCGACAGCGGCTGGCTCAATCGTGCGCTCGCCGGTCTGGCACCGGGCGGACGGGTCAATCCCAAGGGCAGCAAAGCGTTCGCGGTCGGGCCGGTGACGCCGCTCGTGGTGCGCGGCTCGGCCCCGGTATTGTCGTGGTCCCCGCAGCGCCTCCTGCCGGCGAGCGAAGACACCGTGATGAGGCTGATCGATCTCTATCGGCACTCCGACCCGAAGCTCGCGAGCGTGCTTGAAGAGCACACCAAGCTCGCTGCCATCGAAAAGGCGGGCGACATGAGGCAGGACAGCGCCATAGCCGGTCCGGCACAGGTGCGCGTCTATTTCGCCGAAGTCGCCGGCACCGCTGCGCGGTTTTTGGCGCAGCCCGACGGGCCGCGCGTTGGCGCGCTCGCGCTCGACGGCTGGGACACCCATGTCAACGAAGGCATCGCCAATGGCCGCCTCTCGCAACTGCTCGGCGCGCTCGACGACGCGCTTGCCGCGATCGAGACCAATATGGGCCCGGCTTGGAACGAGACCGTCGTGGCGCTGGTCACCGAGTTCGGCCGCACCGCGCGCATCAACGGCACCGACGGCACCGACCACGGCACCGCGACCGTGGCGCTTCTCGTCGGCGGCGCGCTCAAGGGCGGCCGCGTTGTCGCCGATTGGCCGGGATTAAAGAGCAGCGATCTCCATGAGAACCGCGACCTCAAGCCGACGACCGATCTGCGCGCTATACTCAAGGGACTGTTGAAAGATCACCTGCGCGCCGATGACCGGGTGCTGGCCGAAACGGTGTTCCCCGGCAGCGAACACGTTGCGCCAATGGCGGGCCTAATCGCATAGCCCGAAGGGTTGGCGGTCGATCGGACTGCGATAAGCCCTAGTCTAGGATTTGGCGAACCAATCTTCCAGAATCGGCTGGTGCTGGACCGGATTGAACTCCGTTATCCTGCTGAAACGCATTTTCTTCGCTTTGTTGAACGGCTCTTCCGCCAAAATCTCCTGCAATTTTTCCAGAGATTCCGCGCGCGCGATCAAAAAGCCACCGCGGGCAGGGATTTGAGGTCCGGAGCATAGGAAAAAGCCGGCGTCGTAGCCCTTTTGCAAGAATTTGCGATGCTCGGGGACCAATTCCGCAAATTCCTCGAACGGCGCGAGATATTCTCCCTCCAGCACAAAATGCTTCATGATGCCGCGCCCGTGTGTTCGTTTGAAATCAGATATTCAGCACGCGCCCGTAGGCGTCGAGCACCGCTTCTTTCATCATCTCCGACAGGGTCGGATGTGGGAACACGGTGTGCATCAGCTCTTCTTCCGTGGTCTCGAGGTTCATCGCCACCACGTAGCCCTGGATCAACTCGGTCACTTCCGCGCCGACCATGTGGGCACCGAGGAGTTGCCCGGTCTTCTTGTCGAAGATCACCTTGACGAGGCCCTGGTCCTCGCCGAGCGCGATCGCCTTGCCGTTGCCGACGAAGGGGAAGCGACCGACGCGAATATCCAGTTTCTGTTCTTTCGCGGCTTGCTCGGTGAGGCCGACGGAGGCGATTTGCGGCGTGCAATAAGTGCAGCCCGGAATCATTCGCTTGTTCATCGGATGAGGATGCAGTCCCTTGATGGCCTCGACGCAGATGACGCCTTCGTGCTCCGCTTTGTGCGCGAGCAGCGGCGGCCCGGCGACATCGCCGATGGCGTAGATGCCCGGGACGTTAGTCTTGCAGGCGCCGTCGATGACGACGGCGCCGCGCTCGGCCTTCACGCCGAGCTTTTCAAGCCCGAGATTCTCGATATTGCCGACGACGCCGACCGCGGCGATGACGCGATCGACCTCGAGCGTCTGCGTGCCTCCCTTGCCGTCGTCGACGGTGGCGGCGACGCTGTCGGCCTTCTTGTCGAGCTTTGTCACCTTGGCGCCGGTGAAGATTTTGATGCCCTGCTTCTCGAAGCTCTTGCGGGCAAAGGCGGCGATCTCGGCGTCTTCCGCCGGCAGGATTTGCGGCAGCACTTCGACAACGGTCACTTCGGCGCCAAGCGTGCGGTAGAACGATGCGAATTCGATGCCAATGGCGCCGGACCCGACGACGAGCAGCGACTTCGGCATGCGATCGGGGACCATGGCCTCGAAATAGGTCCAGACCAGCTTCTTGTCCGGTTCGAGGCCCGGCAGGACGCGCGGCCGTGCCCCGGTCGCGATGATGATGTGCTTGGCCTGATAGGCGCCCGGGCCGAGCGCGCCCTTCGGCGTTTCGCTCTTGCCGGCCTTTACCGAAATCTTGCCGGGTGCGTCGATGGTGGCCTCACCCCAGATCACCGCGACCTTGTTTTTCCTCATCAGGAAGCCGACGCCGTCGTTAAGGCGCTTTGCCACCGCGCGCGAGCGTTTCACCACCGCGGTCGGATCATAAGTAACTTCGCCCGCGGACAGGCCGTAATCCTTCGCGTGCTGCAGATAGTGAAAGATCTCCGCCGAGCGCAGCAGCGCTTTGGTCGGGATGCAGCCCCAATTGGGGCAGATGCCGCCCAGATATTCGCGCTCGACGATGGCGGTCCTGAAGCCGAGCTGCGCGGCGCGGATCGCGCACACGTAGCCGCCCGGCCCCGACCCAATGATGACAATATCGAAATCGGTTTCAGCCATTCACTACCTCGCGCCGGCTCGCCGAACCACATCTCTCCATCTAAAGACGTGGATGGCCGGAACAAGTCCGGCCATGACGACGTGTATAGCCTAATCGGGGATCGGGCGGAACGTGCCGTCGTCGTCGAGGCGTTCGAGGATTCCGGACCGGATGTCGAAGAGGCAGCCGTAGAGCTTCAGTCTGCCGCCATAGACCGCATCTTTGATCCACGGAAAAGTCATCAGGTTTTCGAGCGACAGACGGACCGATTCCCGTTCGCACACATCGTGCCGGGTCTCCAGCGGTGCGTGCATGGCGCGTCGGCGGGCGGGCTCAGCGATGCGCACCCAGGGGCCGACGAAATCCGAGACCTCTTCCGGCACGCCGTCGAGCAACGCCTTGATGCCGCCGCACATGGCGTGGCCGAGGACGATGATCGTGCTGACGTGGAGCGCGCGCACGGCGAATTCGATCGCCGAGCTGACGCCGTGCGGCTGATCGTCGGGCCCGTAAGGCGGCACCAGGTTGGCGACGTTGCGGATGACGAACAGCTCGCCCGGCCGTGCGTTGAAAACCATTTGAGGATCGGTGCGGCTGTCCGAACAGGCGATCACCAGCGCGCGCGGCCGCTGTCCTAGCCGGCTCAGTTCCTCGAACCGCGCACGCTCATCGCGCCAAGTGCCGGCGCGGAACCGGCGATAGCCTTCGATTAGATCGTCCATGGCCGACCACCAAGCAAAAACGATGCCTGCGAGCATGAGTTGCGCGCTACGACAATCGTGTATGTAATGCTCGCGCCGGATTGCGTCGCGCGAGACACGTTCACTCATGGCCGAGCTCAAAGTCTACAGCACGATCGGCGTCCGAAGTGCTGCAGAACAGCTGTTCTCGCAGTTCGAGAAGGCGAGCGGTCACAAGCTGACGGTCATCTGGGGCACTGCGCCGATGCTGGTCAAGCGCATTGAGGACGGCGAAACGGCCGACGTGCTGATCCTCAGCCGGGCCGCAATCGATGCGCTGGGCAAGCTCGGCAAAGTCGGGGCCGGCTCCGAGGTCTCGCTGGCAAGTTCCGGTGTCGGCATCGCGGTCAAGGCCGGCGCGCCGAAGCCCGATATTTCGACGCCCGAAGCGCTCAAGCGCACCTTGCTCAACGCGAGATCGATTGCCTACAGCGAGCCGTCTGCGGGTGGCGCGAGCGGCGTTTATTTCGCCAAACTGATCGAACGCATGGGAATCGCCGAAGAAATGAAGCCGAAGACGCGGTATCCGCCCGCGGGCGGGTTCTCGGCGTCGCTCCTGATCACCGGTGAGGCCGAATTGGCTGTGCAGCAGAAACCCGAATTGATGCACGTCGACGGCGCCGAAATCGTCGGCCTCCTTCCCGGCGATCTCAACGTCATGACGGAATTTGCCGCCGGCATCACGCCCGACAGCAAGCACGCCGACATCGGGAAGGCGCTGATCGGGTTTTTGCGCACGCCGGCGGCAAAAGCGGCGTTCCGCATCAAAGGACTCGACCCGGCCTAACTGCGCAGACTTTCAATCTCGGTACGCGTCAACGAGTTGTCTGATCCTGTCGAACGTCTGGTCAGGATCGCAGATGTCGCGCACGCTGATGCCACTGCCGGAGACATTGCCGAAACCTAGCGCGGTGAACGGCCTGAAGCTCGGGCTCGATCCGGTCGCAAGCGTGGCAAGGTAAATGGTGCCGAGGCCGTAGATGCGCTGAAGGATGCCTTGGCGCATCGTCACCTCTTTCACATCGCGGAACCTGATGACCTTCTTGTTGATCGAGAAGAAGCCTTCTTCAAACTCAAGATGATCGTCAAAAAAGCGATATTCGGTGCGGCTGTAGTTCAGTCTTTTGCCGAGATAGGCGACGGCGGGTATCCCGAAAAAGGCGAGAGCGCCGAAGATAATGAAGGGGGCGTGGGAGTTCCGCTCGAACAATCCGGTCGTTTGGCTCAAACCGCCAAAGAAAGCGCCGGCCCAGAGCGTGAAAAACAGTTGCAATGGAAGTTGGACCAGCAAAGTGATCCAGCCGATGAAGACCGGTCGAACTGAAAATTTCATGTCGCCTGACGTCATGACTGCCCCGCCAATGCGGCCAAGACAGCATTACACGAGCATCATTACCGGATTCTCAATCAGCGACTTGAATGCGCCGATCAGCACGGCGCCGAGCGCGCCGTCGACCGAGCGATGGTCGCACGACATGGTCACGCTCATGATGTGCGCGACTTCGATCTTGCCGCTGCGCACCACGGCGCGCTCCTCGCCGGTGCCGACCGCGAGGATGGTCGACTGCGGCGGATTGATCACCGCGGTGAAATCCTTAATGCCGTACATTCCGAGGTTCGACACTGAAGTGGTGCCGCCCTGATATTCCATCGGCTTGAGCTTGCGGGCGCGGGCGCGCGACGCCAATTCCTTCATCTCGTTGGAGATGACGGAGAGCGATTTCGCCTCTGCGCTGCGGATGATCGGCGTGATCAGACCGTTCGGCATCGCCACCGCGACTCCGACGTCGGAGTGCCTGTGCTTGAGCATGCCGCCGTCGGTCCAGCTGACATTCGCGTCGGGTACACGCTGCAAAGCAAGCGCCAAGGCCTTGATGACGAAGTCGTTGACCGAGAGTTTGTAGGCGGGCTTGCCATCCTTGTCCTTCGGCGCGCTCGCATTGATCTCCTCACGCGCTTCGAGAAGCTTGCCGATGTCGCAGTCGATGGTCAGGTAGAAATGCGGAATTGTCTGCACCGAGGCGGTGAGCCGCTGCGCGATGGTGCGGCGCATGCCGTCGTGCGGCACGAAATCGTAGCTGCCGTCCTCATAAAGCGCGCGGACCTGCTGGTCCGACATCGACGGCGCGATGAGCGGCGCTTGTGCGGCCGTGGGCGCCACGCCCGGCGCGCGCAATCCCTGGCCCGACTTTGCGGCCTCGATATCGCGCGCGATGACGCGCCCGTGGGGGCCGGTGCCCTGGACGCGGGTAAGATCGATGCCGGCGCCTTTCGCCAGGCGGCGAGCGAGGGGCGACGAGAAGATGCGGTTGCCATGGCCGTTAGGCCGCGCCCCCTCACCCCCACCCTCTCCCGCGAGGGGAGAGGGAGCACGCGGTGGTGACGGCGGGACTTTGGCCTTCCCCTCTTGAGGGGAAGTCGAGGGCGAAGCGGCTTGCACCGCAGCCCGCTCCCCCCTCGTGGGAGAGGGTGGGGGTGAGGGGCTTCGGCCGACGGGAGCAGCGCCCTTCCCTGCCGCGGCCGCCGCGGCTTTCACGTCCTCGCCTTCTTGCGCCATCACCGCGATGAGCTGGTTGACCGGCACGTCGGGCGTG
>DATJYT010000355.1:0-13979 GCA_035499475.1 Xanthobacteraceae bacterium
GGGACGCCCGTCATCTCGGCACGCGATCCTCTCGACCGGCACGGGTCAAGATTGGAGCCACTCTTCGAACCGCCGCTGCACAGTCGCCTGATTGTCCGCCCACCAGGTAAAATTGATGAAGTGGAGAAGCTTTTCGTTGTCCGGATAGGACGGCATGAGCTTGGCGATCCTGTCGTCTAGCAATGGGATAGCCTTAGGGTTTTGCGGCGCATAGTAGAGCAGTCGCGCGAACACCGCCTGATATTCGGCGCGGCCGACGATGTCGAGAAACTTCATGCCGCCGGTTGGGTTTGGACAGCCGGTCGGCACAAACCAGCCTTCGCCGTGGCCCGAATAGGTCGCTTCATTCCATATGAATGCGTACGGCGCCTTGTGGTCGAGAATGGACTGCGTGGCGCGGCCATTGGTCATATGGATGAGATCGACCTCCTCCTGCTCCATCAGCTGCTGCGCCTGTGAATTGTCAGACCACCAGGTCTTCACGTGCGGCTTGATGCGATCAAGGCTGCGAAACGCGCGGTCAATGTCGATCGGGTAGAACTCGGAATCCTTCACGCCATCGGCCTTGACCGCCGCCTCGATCGTCCACAACGCGTCGCGCCGCAACGAGCGCCGGCCGGGAAATTTCTCGACGTTCCAGAAGTCGGCCCAGGAGTTGGGGTGCTCTTCGCCGGGCCACTTTTTCTTGCTGTAACAGACATTCATCGATTGGGCGGCGCCGCCGATTACGTTCGGTCGCGTGAGCTGGACGCCGGCGAGTGCCGAACGATCGATAATAGTCCAATCAAGCGGCGTCTGCATGCCGAGGCGCGCGGCGAGAATGACCTCCATGCCCGACGCCGTCAGCGCATCGATCTGCTGGGCGTGCGCCTCATGCATCGCACGCAATTTGCCGAAGTTGTATGGCTCCTGATACTGGACCGGAATGCCGGTTTTCTTCGTGAAAGGCTCGCCGAACGCGGCCATGATGGCCTGCTTCCAGGCGCCCCCATAGGTGAAATAGGTGATGGGCTTCTCATCGGCCCATGCGGACAGTGCAGCGAACGGCGCTGTCAGTGCCGAGCCGGCCGCTGCCTTGCCGAGCGCCTTAAGAAAATCGCGCCGTTCGAGCTCTCGGGTTTCAAGCAAAACCTCGCGCAACCGCGAACAGGCCCGATCGACGTCACCCTCCCGCCAGCGACCCATTGCCGTTCCTCCGCTACCACGGCTGCATTCCCCGCAGCGTGGGAAGCCGTGCGTGACGGCATTATAACGTCGATGGAACTTCGCCGTCAGCGCTAATCCTTCTTGGCGCGCGGCTTCGAGCGTGGACCCATCGGCTCCGGTTGAAACGGCCCGTCACGCAATTCCAGATACGCCTTGAGGCCCTTGGTGCGCTGCGCCTCGAACAACCGCTCGCGGTCCTCGTTATGCGAGGAATGGACGAGTGCGCTCATCGAACCCTCGAGTAGCAGCGCCGCGTGCACGCCTGACGCCAACAGGCCCTGCATCGCGATCGCCTTGTTGAGCCGGATTGACGGCTCGGGGACAAGCGCAATGCGCTTCGCCAGGGCACGCGTGCGCGGCATCAACTCGTCATGCGGCACCACTTCGTTGACCATGCCGATGCGCAGCGCCTCCTGGGCGTCGAAATGATCGCCTGTCAGCGCCCAGCGGTTGGCGGCCTTCCAACCGCACAGCGCCGTGAACAGGTAGCTGGAATTGGAGACGTGGCGCACTTCTGGCTGCGCGAACACCGCCTTATCGGAAGCGATCGTGATGTCGGCGGCAAGCTGATACCAAAAGCCGCCGCCCATGGCCCAACCGTTGACCGCCGCGATCACCGGCTTGCCAAGCATCCACATGTGCGACCAGTTGGCGACGCGGCTGCCGTCGTGACGCTGCCAGTACTCGATATATTCGGCGTGCGTCTTGCCCTTCGGATCGGAAGGGCGAATGCCTGAAGCCGGCGCCGCCGCCTGATCATAGCCGGCGCAAAACCCGGGGCCGTTGCCGGTGAGAATAATGGCGCGCACCGAACGATCGGCGTCGGCCTCGTCGAAAGCGCGGTGAATTTCGGCTTCGAGACTGCGCGACAACGCGTTCATGCGGTCGGGGCGATTCAGCGTCACCGTGGCGACCCTGTCCTCGACGCTGTAGATCAAATCCTGATAGCTCATTCGTTTTCCTTCCTGTTGGCCTCCAACGAAAATCAGGAGGCGACGTGCGCGGCGGCTGGCGCCGCATCCTGTTGCAAAGCTTCGAGGGCGATATCGACCGCCAAGACACCCTCACCCGGCGCCTTGACGATAATCGGATTGAGATCAAGTGCACGGAACCGTCCAACGTTCGCCAGAGCGAATTGACCGAGGCGCACCAGAAGGTCGGCAAGCGCTTCAATGTCGCCGCCGGCATGGCCGCGGGTGCCGGTCAGGATTTTGGCACCCCTGACGCCGCGGATCATCGCGATGGCGTCCTCACGTGACAGCGGCGCCATCTCGGTTTTGGCGTCTTTGAAGACTTCGACCATGATCCCGCCGAGGCCGAAACAGATCGCGGGGCCGAACATCGGATCGTCAATCACACCCGCATAGGCTTCGGCGACGCCTTTCACCATCGGTTGAACGAGAACCTGCGCGGCGCTCTTGAAGCCCGACTTGCGCGCATTCTGGATGACAAGCCGATAGGCCTCGGCGACCTGCGCCGCGCCTGCGCAATTGAGCTGCACGCAGCCGATATCGCTCTTATGCAGCAGGCTCGGCACCTCGGCCTTCAAAGCGACCGGCACGCCGAACCGGCCCTGCAGCGCGACCGCTTCATCCTCGGAACGCGCCAACGCCGCCTCGACCACCGGAATGCCGCACGAAGTCAGCGTTTTGCGGACGGAAAGAAAATCGCCATCCGCGCCGATATGTCCGCCGATTGATGGCACTTCGCTTTGCGCTGTTGTCGCCGCGGCGCGGTTCCAGTAGTCCCGCCGGATCGGCAGATAACGCAGCGACCGCATCGCACTCGAAATACCGAGTAGAACCGGCACGCGGGCCGCGTGCAATGTTGCGATCATTTCACCATCGAGCGGCCCGCCCAACGGCGAATACTGGAACGCCACGAAGGTTCGGCCCGACGCGCGCGAAGCTGCCGCGATTCCCGTCGCCAAGCGCCGCATGCTTTCGTTGCCACCAGTGCGCACGTTGACGCTCGCCGCAATGACGGGACGGCGCTGCTCGCCAACCAAGGCATCAAATATGTTCGGCAGCAGTTCCGGATCGTCGTACATTGCGCCGGTGCCATCGAACGGGTTGGTCACGCTGCCGAAGTCAGGCAACACGCCGCGCAGGCGCTCTTTGGTCGCCGGCTCGAATTGGGCGAGCGCCATGCCGGCTTGTTCCAGCACGTCGGTCGCAATCGCCGCATTGCCGCCGCTGCCGGACACGATGACGACGTCGTCGGCGATCTTCAGGTCCTGCGGCGCCGTCGCGAACAGTTCGATAGTTTCAACGAAGTCGTCGAAGTCGGTGACCTGCACGATACCGCAACGGCGCAGGAACGCGGCGAGCACTTCGCCGTCGCTCGCCAAGGCACCGGTATGAGAGCGAATCATGACTTGCCCGGCCGCCGACCGCCCGGCCTGGTAAAGCAACATGGATTTTCGCTGCGCATGCGCTTTGCGCGCGAGCACGGCAAGCTTGCGCGGATTCTTCAACGCCTCAATGACGATGGCGATGACCCCGACATCAGGATCATCGATGAAATATTCCACGAAATCTTCGATGGTGGCGCCAAGCTGATTGCCGCACGAGACGAAGTAGGCAAAGCCGAGCTGCCGGTCGCCCACCAGTGGCGTGAATGCGCTGGCGCCCAGCCCGCCGCTCTGCGACACCAGCGCCACCGAACCCGCCCGCAACGGCTTCGGAATTGGGCCGCTAAAGGCCGTGGCCTTGGTCTTCAAGTTGATCAGCCCGAAACAGTTCGGGCCGCAGATACTCATGCCTTTGGCCGCAAGCGCTCTTAGACGCAACGCGCGCGCCTCGCCGTGTCCGCCTTCGCCGAATCCGGCGGCCAGCACGACGGCGGAGGGGATGCCCCTTGCATGCGCTTCTTCCAGCACGTCGCAGGCGGCATCGGCGCCGACCGCGACAACGATGCAATCGACGCCCTGCGGCAGCGCACTGACGCTCGGAAAGCACTTGTACCCAAGCACATCCTGGTAACGCGGGTTGACCGCGTAAATCTCACCAGCGAAGCCCGCAGCGCGCAGATTGGCGACAACGCCAGTGCCGCGGCCCGGCCGCTGCGAGGCGCCGACCACGGCAATGGATTTGGGATCAAGCAGCGAACGGATCACGATTGCAGCCAGAGCTGAAAGCGCCGCTGCATCGCAGGCAGATGATCGATCCACCAGTCGTATTGGATGATGTGGGAAACTTTTTCGTTGTCGGGATAGGTCGGCAACAACTTGGCAATGTCAGGCTCGATCAAGTCGTAGGCCTTGGGATTCTGCGGACCGTAATAGAGGAGCCGCGCGAACACGGCCTCGGTCTCGGCCCGCCCGACAAAGTCGAGAAACTTCATCGCACCCTGCGGATTGGGGCAACCGACCGGCGCCAGCCAGCCCTGCACGCCTCCCTCACAGATCGCCTCGTTCCATACGATCTCGAACGGCGCATGGTGATTGCGGATCGACTCGCTGGCGCGGCCGTTCATCATGGCGATAAGGTCGACCTCCTCCTGCTCCACGAGCTGCTGGCTGAGCGAATTATCCGAGTACCACGTCTTGATGTGCGGCTTGATGCGATCGAGAACGCGGAACACGCGTTCGACGTCGATGGGATAAAATTCGCTGTCCTTGACGCCGTCGGCCTTAAGGGCCGCCTCAATCGTCCACAATTCCTCGGTGCGCAAGGCGCGGCGTCCGGGGAATTTATCGACATCCCAGAAGTCGGCCCACGACGACGGGTGATGATCGCCCGGCCAAGCATTTTTGTTGTAGCAGATGACATAAGATAACGTGTGCGCGCCGATGGCGTTGCCGTGGCGGAGCTGGCGGGGATCGAGCACCGAGCGGTCGATGACATTGAAATCCAGCGGCATGATCATGTTCATGCGTTCGGCCTGGAATATCTCGCCGCCCTGCACGGACACGGTATCAATCTGCATCGCATGGGCCTCGTGCATGGCGCGCAGCTTGGCGAATGTGTAGGGATCCTGGTAGACGACCGGGATGCCGGTCTTCTTGGTGAACGGCTCGCCGAAAGCGACCGCAGCTGCTTTCTTCCATACGCCGCCGAACACGAAAGCCGTCACCGGCAAGTCGGCCGCGCCGGCACCGGAAAATCCCGACAGCGCCGAGCCCGCGAGCGCGCCGCCAAGCGCCTTGATGAATTCGCGCCGGCCGAGGCCACGTGTTTCCTGCAGAACTTCGCGCAACCGCGCGCAGGTCGCCTCGGCGTCGTATTCCCGCAAACGATAAGCCATTTTTTTTCGCCGTCTTCCTTATTTCATGCGCTGCGTCGTCGCGCCAGAGATTGCGCCGCCGCCACACTTGCGAAGGTCAATATAGCAAGCCCGATCAGAATCGCAGAAGCAGCCGCGATGGTCGGATCCGACGTTGCCTGCACGCCCGACCAGATCTTCACCGCCACCGGCTTGCCGACGCCGCCGAGCAGAAAGGTTGCAATGAGCAACTCGTGCGCGGAATGCACGAACGCCAGAATCGCGCCGATAATGATGCCGGGCGAAACGATCGGCAGCGTGATGCGGATGATCGCCCACAGCGGCGGCGCGCCGTGGATGATCGCTGCACGCTCGAGATTGCGGTCGGCGCTGCGCAGGCTCGCGGCGGTGTTGATCACCACGAACGGCATGCCGCTCACCGCGTGCGCGCAGGCCAAGCCAACGATGGTGTTGACCAGCCCGAGCGGAACGAAAAACAAATAAGTCGATATCGCGGTGACGACCGGCGGCGTCACCAATGCGCAGAGGATCAGCGCGCTCAGCAACGCCTTCGCGGGAATGACATAGCGCACCAAGGCGAAGGCCGCAGGCACGCCCAACAGCGTCGCCAGCAGAGCAGCGAGACTGCCTACCTTGAGCGTGACGAAAAGAGCGCTGACCCATTCCGGGTCGCCGGCAATCGCCTGGTACCAGCGCAGGGAGAACCCGGGAGGCGGAAAAGACAGGAAGTTGCCGGAACTGAACGAGATCGCCAGCACCACTACAACCGGAAATATCAAATAGGCCAGGATGACCGTCACGGCCGCGCCAAGTCCGATCCGGGCGGCCGCCGCGCTCATGTGTCGGAGCCTCCCCAGAGGCGGTCAAGGCTGAAATAGCGATTGTAGATCGCCGCGATCAGCGTGGTGATGACGAGAAGCACGAAGCCGGCCGCGCTCGCCTGCTCCCAATCCAAAAGCTGGTTCGCCTCGACCATGATGGTCTGTGCGATCATGGTTTCGCGCGGACTACCGAGAAGCGCGGGCGTGACGTAAAAGCCGAGTGACAGCACGAATACGAGCAGCGCCGCGCCATAGACGCCGGGCAGGCTCAACGGAAAAAACACGGTGCGAAACGCCTGCCAGCCGCCAGCCCCGTGGATTTTCGCGGCGGCGATAAGCGTTCGGTCGATCCGCAGCATAGCGCCGAACAGGATCACCGTCGTCAGCGGCAGCAGAATCTGGACCATCCCGACGAGGACGCTGAACGGGTTGTAGAGAAGCTCCAGCGGCGTGTGCACGACGCCCAGCGTCATCAGCATCTTGTTGATGATCCCGTTGTCGCCAAGCAGGATCAGCCAGGAAAAGCTGCGCACAATGATGTCGACCCAATAGGGGATCAGCACGAACACCAGGATGAGCGCGCGCAGCTTGCCGCCGCTCAGCGTCAACGCATAAGCCAACGGATAGGCCAAAGACAACGCCAGAACCGTAGCGATGCTCGCCGTTTTCACCGTCGTCAGCATGACCTTGGCGTAGAGCGCCGACGTGAACAGTGTCGAATAGGCCGCCAACGAGAAACCTTCCGCCGTCAGGCTACGCCAGCACATCAATGCCAGCGGCAGCAGAAAGAAGAACGAAATCCACGCGAGGCACGGCATCAGCAACAATGCCGGCATCATTCGCTGCAAAGTGAGCACCGGCGCACGAGGCGCTGCCGTCTCGGGCTGTGCAGTGATGGTCACGATCTTGCTCGCTCGCCCGCACGCAGGTCGTCGTCCGCGAGCGGCAGCAGCCGCGCGGCGTTCGGTGACCACGACACCCGCACTGGGCGGCCGGTCTCAAATGCGCCGCCCTGCTCACGCGCGACCTTGACCTTGAGCAGGCCCTGGCCCACCGCAACGCTGAGCCAGAAAACATCGCCGTGATAGCTCAATTCGGTCACGTCACCGGCGAGGCTCTGCGGACCGTCGCCTTGCGCACTCCCCGCAGGGTGCACCGTCATATCTTCGGGACGAATAAGGATGTAGGCGCGTTCGCCGGCGGAAAACTTGAGCTGCGATTGCGCCGCATGAACGAATACGCCATTGCCGATCTTGACTGCATAGCCGCTTTCATCGACCGCAGCGATCGTTCCCGGGAGCAAATTCGAATCCCCGAGAAAGTCGGCAACAAAAGCGCTTGCCGGCGCCTCGTAGAGCTGCCGCGGCGTGCCGATCTGGGCGATGCGGGCGTGATGCATCACCACCACTACGTCCGACATGGTGAGCGCCTCTGACTGGTCGTGCGTGACATAGACGACGGTGGTACCGACGCTGCGATGAATGTGCCTGATCTCCGCCTGCATCTGTTCGCGCAGTTTCCTGTCGAGGGCACCGAGCGGCTCATCCATCAGGAGCAGTCGCGGCCGCGACACCAGCGCCCGCGCCATGGCGACACGCTGCTGCTGGCCGCCTGAAAGCTGCCGCGGATATCGCGTTTCGAGATGCGAAAGCTGAACCAGAGCGAGCATCTCAGCGATCCGCTTGCGCGCTTCGTCGCGCGTAAGCTTAGAGCGCATACGCAACGGAAAGCCGACATTGTCCGCCACGGTCATGTGCGGGAACAGCGAGTACGACTGGAACACCATGCCGATATTCCGCCTGTGCGGCGGCACCTCGGCGACCGAACGATCATCGATGAGAATGTCGCCGCTGTCCGGCGTCAGAAAGCCCGCGATCAGATTGAGCGTGGTTGTCTTGCCTGAACCGCTCGGGCCGAGCAGCGAAACGAACACGCCGGCGGGAACATCGAGCGAGATATCATCGACAGCAGCCGTTGTGCCGTAGGTCTTGCTGAGCTTGCGTAGACGAACCTGCGCTCCGCTGGTCCTAGTTGTGGCGGCGGATTGGTCCATACGCGACGACGATCTCTGACACAGAGGAGGGCGTAAGAACCCAAATGATCCGCCCTTCATCCGTAAAAATCAATTGCTCCAGCCGCCCGGTTGGACATCCAGCGCATGACCAGTCACCGCGCCGCTGCGGAATTGGGCATGGGCTTTGCGAACCGATACTGATAGGATTTATGTACATGTCGAGGCCGCGATCACGCGCCCGCTCCAAGGTCGGAGGAACCCATGCTGAAGAAAACGCCGCGCAACGGAAAGCACGTCAAGAACGGCAAGAAGATTCCGCTCGTCGCCGAATTGCCGAAGATCGACAACACAACGGACACACGCGATATTCTGGCGCACGCGGCCAAGGAAGCCCGGCAGGACGATTATTTCATTGTCGACGTCGATGCTCACGTCACCGAGACGGCGTTCTGGTCCGAGGTGGTCGATCGCATGGAAAGCGACGTCTACAAGCAGATGGCGCGCGCCTTCAAGAATCGCGGCGGCTCACCGCCCGGCCTGCTGAACGCGACGCCGGGAATGCTTTACCAGGACGTGTTCGGCCGCATTCCGCATCAGGCGCGGCTTGGCGAAGCGGTGCCGGGCGGCCGCACCCACGCGCAGGTGACGCTCGTCCAGCGCGCCATGGATTCGATGGGCATCGACTACATGGTGGTGTTCCCGACGCCGATGCTGGTGCTCGGCATGCATCCGCAGATCGAGATGGAGGTCGTGATCGGCAACGCCTTCAACAAATGGCTGACCGAGGAGATCCTGCCGCAGGATCCGCGCATCAAGGCGATGCTGTACCTGCCCTTCAATCACCCGGAAGCTTGCGTGAAGGCGGTCGAGACTTACGCCAATACACCGGGCGTGATCGGCTATTCGGTGACCTCGACAAGGTTTCGCGCCGTCAACCATGACAGCTACATGCCGCTCTATTCCGCCATCCAGGCGACCGGCAAGCCGCTTGCGTTCCATTCCGGCTTCCACTGGGGCGACCAGTCGATGCAGCAGTGCAACCGCTTCATATCCATGCACGCGATCTCGTTCGTCTATTACAACATCATTCACATGACGAACTGGATCATCAACGGATTGCCTGAGCGCTTTCCAAAGCTCAAAGTGCTCTGGATCGAAAGCGGCCTTGCCTGGGTGCCGTTCCTGATGCAACGGCTCGATTCCGAATACATGATGCGCTCGTCGGAAGCGCCGTTGCTCAAGCGTAAGCCGAGCGAGTACATGCAGGATATGTACTATACGAGCCAGCCGCTCGAACGCTCCAATATCAAGCTGACTGAAGCGACTTTTGACGCAATAAAGGCCGACACCCAGTTGCTCTTCGCCTCCGACTGGCCGCATTGGGACTTCGATCTGCCGAATTCGATAACGACACTGCCGTTCCTCGACGAAAAGGCCAAGCGCAACATTCTCGGCCTCAATGCGGCGCGCCTGTTCAACCTCGACGTGCCCAAGCACAAGCTGATCGCGCCCAGGAGCAAGAAAGCGCCCGTCCCGCGCGTGCCGGTGACGGCCTAACCGGAACGTGTCAGCGTCGATGGCTTTGCAGCGCAAGACAGCAAAACGCACCGGCAGGCCGGGCGGCAAAGCCGTGCGCCGCCGCGTCGAGAGCGCCGACTTCTGCGCGGCTGCGCGTGACGCCCTCAAGCGCGGCGAGCCCGATGCCATTTCGGACAAGACCTTGCAGCAAGTGCTGACCGCTGCCGTGAAAGTCTATGCTGCCAAAGTGGAGCGGCGCGGCCACGACGTTGCGCCGTTCGCGCACGGCACGGTAACAGCGACCGAGACGGTGGTCGCCGCCTGCGGCCTCATTCGCGCGGCCGATCTCAACATGTTCGACGTGGCGATCTGGTTCCATCGCCCGCCGGGTATTGAATAAAGGGTGGAGAAATCAATGGACGAGATCGCAGTAGGCAAGCTGACCGATATTGCCGACGGGGATTACCGGGTTTTCGCACTCGAAGAGATCGAAGTCGGCATATTCCGCGCCGGGAGCAAGGTGCTGGCCTACGAGAACGTCTGCCCGCATGCCGGCGGCCCGGTTTGCCAAGGCAAGATTTTCAATCAGGTCGAGGAAATCATCACGCCGGACAAAAAGAGTGCCGGACTACGTTTCGGCAAGCAGCGCCATATCGTGTGCCCGTGGCACGGTTACGAATTCGATCTCGCCACCGGTTGCCATCCCGGCGACTCCTCGGTTCGGCTGACGCCGGTGCCCGTCGCCGTCCGCGACGGCAAGATTTACGTCAGTGTCGCGCGCTGATTACACCAACTGCCCTTCGCTGAGCGGAATGTCGCGCATCGTGCTGGGCGCGAACAAGTCCTCGATCTTGAGGCGGCGCGGCGTCAAGCCGTGCTCGTGCGTATATTGCAGGAGCGCCTCGATCGACGGCCGGTTGGCCTCGATCCCGTAGGGGTACCAATCCTTGCCGATGATCGCCTGCTCTTCCTCGATCAGCGGTTGTAGCCATGCAAATGAGGCTTTGGGCGAGCCACCCTCCATTACCAGGCTGAAGGCGTATTCCTTCGCCCGGCAAAATGCCTTGTAGAGATTCAGCGCCACCCAGGGATCGCGCTCGTAAACGTCGCGGCGGATCACCACCGTATGCATGATCGGGTAGATCTTGGTACGGCGATAATAGTCCTGCTCCAGCTCGCGATAATTGGGAAACAGCCGCTTCACGTTCGGCGCACCACGCCGGAATGACAGCGGATTGTTGGCGGTCATCAGAAAATCAAGCTCGCCGCGTTCGAGCAAGTCACCAAGCTCGGTGCCGGCCGGCGCCTGCGTCAGCCGAATGTTGCTCGGCAATGTATGGCCGAGACGGTCGGCGCGCCCTTGCACCCATTCGACATCGCTCGGTTGGACGCCGTATTCGTGTTGAAGGAGGCCGCGCATATAGACCGCGGCCGTCATGCTGTATTCAGGCACGCCGCCGCGCTTGCCCTTAAGGTCGCTTGGTTGCTTGATGCCCTTCTGCGTGTTGACGAAGAAATAGCCGTGGCGGAACACCCGCGACGGAAATACCGGGATTGCGATGAACGGCGACAGACCGCTGCCGACCAGCGTCGTATAGTTCGACAGCGACATTTCGGACGCGTCGAACTCCTTGTATTGCAGCATGCGCCAGAAAATCTCGGCCGGCTGCAGATTGATATAGGTAAGGTCGATGCCTTCCGGCCTGATTGTGCCATCGCGCAAAGCCTGGGTGCGATCGTAAGGTCCACATGCGAACGTCAAACGCAGATTGGCCATCACTGTCTCCGTTTTCCGGCTTGGCGGAGCGCAGGCTTCCGTGCTGAAGCAATGCTGTCAAGCGCTTGGCACGCGCGGTTGGAATGCCCTAGCGTAAACGCAAGAGGTTCACATGGATCTGTCGGATCGTCGCGCGGCGGTGGCACGCCGGATGGCGCAAGAAGGCGTCGATCTCCTGATCGCCGCGTCGAGCGGCTTTCGCCCCTATGATTTTCCCGATCCGGTCGCGTTCTTGAGCGGCTATCAGTCGCTGGGCGAAAGCCTCTTCGTGCTCGACCGTGATGGCGCCGCTACTTTGATCGTCAGTCCAGCATGGGATGGCGAGCGGGCAACGGAATGCGCGCGTTGTATCGACGCCATCGCCGTGGACGACGTCGCGCGGGAACTCGCCAAGCGCATCGCCCATAACGGCAACGCGCGGATCGCAACGGCTGGATATGGAACCATCGCGCCGCCATTCGCAGCCCGCCTCGGCGCCGTCGCGGCCACGATGCCTGCCCCGTTCGACGACAGCCTTTATGCCGCGAGCGGACGTAAGACCGATGAAGAAATCGCCAATGCCCGCAAGGCGACGTGGATTGCCGAGCGCGGCTTCGAACGAATGATCGAATTCGCAAAACCTGGCCTGCCGGAATGCGATCTCGCCATTGAGGTCAATCTCACCATGAAGGCCCTCGGTGCCGACGACAACTTCATGATGATGAGCGCCCAGCCCCATGCGCGCGGCATCATGCCGTCGAGCACGCGGCCGCTTCAGCGCGGCGACATTATCCTCGCCGAGTTCACGCCAGGCGTAAGCGGGCAATTTATCCAGATTTGCCGAACCGCCGTACTCGGGCCACCGAGCGCAGAACTTGTCGAGAAATACGCTCTCGTGGTCGACGCCATGTGGTCGGGCATAAAGGCCGTCCGACCCGGCGCTCGCGTCGCCGACGTCTGCCGCGGCGTTGATCGCGTACTGGAGGACGCGGGCTTTGCCGAATATTGCCGGCCACCGCATATCCGTCGGCGCGGCCACGGCTTCGGCCTCGGCTCGACGTGGCCGGGCGACATCGCCCGCGACAACGATATCGTGCTCGCCGAAGGCGACGCCTTCGTGGTGCATCCCAATCAATATCTGCCTGGCCCCGGTTACATGCTGTGCGGTGAGCCGGTCTGCGTGACGGCCAGCGGATTTGAAGTCCTGACCCAAACCTCCGCCGCGCTAGCGACCATCGACTGCTGAAGGTCGCCGGATGCATATGCTCGAAACCACGCTGCTGACCGGCCCCTACGATTGGGACGAGACCCTCATGCCACGCGCGGAATTCGCGGCCCGCATCGGCGCCGCGCGGGCAATTGCGCGTCAACACAGCTGCGACGGACTGATCGTCGGCGGCACCAGCCCGGAACATGGCGCGCTTGGCTACCTCACGGGTTTCGTGCCGAAGCTTGGCCCGGCACTGGCTTTCATTCCCGGCGAGGGCGAACCGCGTATCGTCTTCTCCGGCGGCGGCGCCATGCTATCGTCCGCGCAACGGCTCACATTCATCAGCGATGTGCGTGCCATGCGCGATCCCGGCCAGGAATTTGCCGCTTGGCTCGGCGAGACAAGGGTCAAACGGCTGGGATTGTGGGGCGACTACGCAATCACGCAGGAGGTACGTCACGCGCTTGATCGCAACGCGCCCTCGCCGCTTGTCGTCCTCGACGCCGAACTCGACGCATTGCGCCGCCGTAAATCCGAGCGCGAAAGCGGATTGATCGTCCGCGCCAGCGAGATCGTCGGTCTGACCTTGGGTGAGTTGCGAACCGCAACGGGAAACGGCCGAGGCGTTCGGACTGCCGCTATCGCGGCCGAGCGCGTGGCCTATGCGCGGGGCGCGCAGGATGTGCGAATGCTCGTCAGCAAGCGTGATGGCGGCACGCCGGAGCCGATCATCGGGACGCATGACCCGCAGGTCGATCCATTGCTCGCCTGCATCGCCGTGCGCTTCGCTGGCTATTGGGCTGAAGGCTGCGCAACCATCACCGCAAAACGCAGTGCAGCGCTGGTGGCGGTCGAGACTGCCCGTGCCGCCGTAATCGCCGCCATCAAGCCGGGTGCAGTTCCCTCGCGCCTCCACGCCACCGCCCGGGACGCGTTAGGTGGCCTGCAGGTCCATCCGATCGTGGCAGCAAGCCTCGGCAACGGCCTTGGCGTTTCGCGCGAAGAAAGCCCCTTGCTCGGCGTGCGAGATTCATCGCCGCTGCAAGACGGCGATGTCTGCGCACTTCGCTTCGGCGCCGTAGCCGACGCGACCGACAGCGCCATTGTCTCGGCAATGGTTCGAGTCGGACCAAAGGGCGCGGAGCTTGTCTGGCGGTAATAAGCTCACACATCCACCTTCAGCGCGGCGATAAAGGCCTCCTGCGGAATATCGACCTTGCCGAACTG
>DATJYT010000356.1:0-29351 GCA_035499475.1 Xanthobacteraceae bacterium
GCATCCTTCAGCTCGGTGTTGATCGACTTGACCGTGCTCGGCAGGACCACCGGGGCGTCGCCGAGGTCGAATTTGACCGGCGCGCCGAAGGTAAGCGTCAGATTGTCTGCTTCGTGATTGGCGGAAACCGAAACGTCGCGCGGCACGTCGAAAATATAACGGGTGAACGTCGGCAGAGTTGCGACATGCACCCGCACCGGCAGCACAGGCTTCTGCTGCTGTTGCGCCGCCTTCTCTTGGCGGACAAGACGATCGCCTTCACGCGCGCGCTGCGCCAAATCCTCCATGACATCGGGCGGCAGCCCTGGCGGCGGGCCGGTCCAGGTTTCCGGCAAAAGGTCGATAAAGACTTTTTGCCCGGCAGGCGTGGCGTTGAGCTTCACCTGCTGGGTCAACGCCACGCGAATGGCCTTGCCGTCGGGGTCGCGCCGCGCCGCGGCGAATAAATCCGGCAGCTTCGCCGGCATGGACTCGACCGTTGCAAGGACCGGCTTTTCGAACGTGACGATCAGCACATTGCCGGAGAGCCGAACCTTGGCGTCGTCGTACTCGCTCATCGTGAGCACGACCCTGACGTATCCGTCGAGGACCTGGATATCGATGGCGGCCTTCACCGGGTCGGCGACCGCAGGTCTGGCCGAGGCGAGCGCCGCCACAACAAGAACACGCGAGAGCAAAGCCCCGCCGCGCCGCCGGGTGCTCAAAAATGGGCGTAGGCACGCTTTCAGGCTGCTGCGACCGCGCGCCATGGCAGAACTCGGAACACACTACTGTTACGCAACAGATGACACATCGCGGCCGGAGTGCAGTTCTCCCGACGCCGGCCGCTGGTTAATTTAATGCTGCGCGTTTAACGTCGGCTTAATGGCTTTTTCAATGATTCCAGAAGGTTATAGCGGCAAAATCAGGCCTGCACGCATCCGGACGTGGCGCCGCGCGCGGTTGCGGCCCCCTATCGTTGCGCCTAAGGGCTATATCTTGTCCGGCTGCCGTCCAGAGTTTCGTTTCCTCCCGTCCGCTGTCCGAGGATTTTTTCATGATCGGCGCCTATCCTAAGGCTGGCGCGGAAGGCGGAGCGCTTACGGACGCCTGCTGGGTCGATCTCGTCGTGCCGACCGACCAGGAAACCGCGGCTTTCGCGGCGGCATCCGGGCTGCGTGTCCCGACCAAGGACGAACTGAGCGAGATCGAGGCGACAAGCCGGCTTCAGAACGATCACGGCACGCTCTACATGACCGCGCCGTTGATTTTCGCGGCGCCGAACGAGCCTTGGCTGCCGGCGCCGACCGGCTTCGTTCTCTCCAAGAAGGTCCTGATGACGGTGCGCTACGCCGATTCAGCGGCGTTCGACACGGTGAGCAAGGAGTTGGGCACCGTTGATAAATTCGACCCGGCGTTCGCATTCGTGCGCCTGCTGGAGGAACTGGTCGACCATCTGGCCGACCTGCTCGAAGGCAGCGGCCGCGATCTCGACGACGCCTCGCACGTGATCTTCCGCCAGGAGAATGCTAAACGGCTGTCGCGCGAGACGACGATGCTGCGCCAGCTCATGATCCGTACCGGACGGACCAGCGAGCGCATGTCGCGCATTCACTACACGCTGGTGTGCCTCGATCGCATGGCCAAATTCACGTCGGACCGCTGCCGCGACTGGATCGCCCAGGACATGGCGGCGCGCCTGCAATCGGTCAGCTCCGACATCGCGTCGCTGGTGCAATTCTCCGAAGGTCTGGTGAGCCGCGTCCAGCTTCTCCAGGACGCCGCGAGCGGCATCATCAACATCGACCAGAACGACGTGATGAAGGTTTTGACCATCGCCTCGGTGGTCGGCATTCCGCCGGTGCTTGTGGTCGGAATCTACGGCATGAATTTCAAGGACATGCCGGAATACAATTGGGCCTGGGGTTATCCTTACGCACTCGCGGTGATGGTCATTACCGCGCTGTTGCCGCTGATCTGGTTCAAGTGGAAGGATTGGATCTGACTCTTACTCGGCGGCGACGCGCGAGGCGGCCTGCTCCTCGTCATGCAGTCGCGACAGGATGCGCCGCGCCGCGATCACGCCGGCATCGGCGGCGATATCGATCTGCGGCGGGTTGACGAAAATGTTCAGGTTGCGCTGCTGCGCGGAGAACACTTCGACATCCTGGTGGAAAGCGGTGCGAATCTGCTCAAAGATGGTGTTGGTCAGGGTGGCGTTCTTGACGTCGAAATCGTGCGCCTGGCCCCAGAAATAATGCGACGTCGTCTCGGTCTCCGGCGTGATCGCATTGAGGTTGCGCATGCCGATGCCGCCAACGCGCTTGCCCTCGGGCGCGCCGGTCCCGGTCGGCGTCGCACCGACGTCGAGGCGCAGGAACGCCGGCGGCGCGAAATCGATGACCTGCCAGCGGTCGACATTGCCCTTGAAGGCGCCGACTTTCTGAAAAGTCGGCGGCGCTTGCTGATCGATGATCCAGCGCGTCACCACGACATTGTTGGGCGCGCGGTCGACCTTCACCTTTGCATGTTCGGCGAGCGCGACATTGCCGATGGTGGTGTCGTGCACGAAGGCAAGATGCGTGAGGTCGAGAAGGTTGTCGACGACAAGCTGCCAGTTCGCCTCGACGTGCAGGTAGGAGCTCTTGGCGCCCCAGTTCGGATCGTCGAGCCAATGAAAATCCGTGATCGCCGCGGGATCGGCGAGCGCCGGATCGCCCATCCATATCCAAATCCAGTGATAGCGCTCCACCACCGGATAGGTTTTCACCTTGGCGCCGTGGGGGATGTGATCCTGACCGGGAATGCGCACGCACTGGCCGTCGGTCCCGAAACGCAGCCCGTGATAGTGGCACTGCAAGGCATCGCCGACGAGCTTACCCATGGACAGCGGCAAATGCCGGTGCGCGCAGCGATCCTCGAATGCAATCGGCGCGCCCGCTTCGGTGCGGAACAGCACCACCGGCTCGCCGAGGATGACGCGGCCGAGCGGCTTGCGACCGATCTCGGTGTCGGTCGCGGCGACATACCAATAATTGCGCAGGAACATGAGCAACCCTCCCCTCGCCGTTTGTCCGGGTCCGCCGCAGGCGCGGTTCCGTTGGAGACAATATCGGAGGGAATTATAGCCGAAATTGAACCGTGCGCGAGGCGACGGCGGCGCAGATCGCAGCAAGCGCCGCTTAAGGCGTCGTCGGCTTGCCTTCAATCTTCGGCAATTCAGCCGGGTTGCCCGTGTTCGGTTGCTCGGCCTTGCTCGCCATTTCTACGGTCAAGCGTTGCGCCATTTCAGGCGACATTTGCGCCATGATATCCGACATGCGCCGCGGATTGATCTGCGAGGCGACTTTCAGAAGGATGCCGATATCGAGGCGGTCGAAAATCTTGGCGGCGTCGCGCGCCTTCATGTTCTCGTACATGGTGACGAGGCCTTTGAAGCGCGCGTCCTCGGCCGCCTCCTTCTGTTGCGTTTCGCTGGCGATGCGGGCCTCGACTTCCTTCAACTCGGCAAGCTGGCCTTCCATGCGCTTCTCGGCGGACTTGATCAGGCTCTCACGGATATCGAGCTCGCGCGCACGCGTATCGAGCTCCTGCCGCCGCTGCTGCAAGCGTTCAAGAATCGCACGTTCGGACGGGGACGGCTGACCCGGCCCTTGAAGCTGGATCACGGTGCCCGACGGTTCGGGCGGCGGATTCTTGGGGTCTTTCGCATCCTTGCCGGGCTCAGCGGCGGCAGGTTTGCCCTCCCCGTCTTTTGCTGCGCCGTCTTTGGCGGCGCCATCTTTCGAGCCGCCTTCCGGAACGGCGCCGGTGATGTCGCCGTTCCCGTTGTCGGCGGTCGAGGTGCCGGCGCCACTCGGAAAATTGAACATCTGCCGCGCCCACGACAGCGGCGAGCCCACGGAACCGTCGTCGTCTGGCGCGGCGCGCCTGACCGATGTGACCTCGTTCGGAGTGACATTCTCCGAGAAAGGAGCGCGATCGAGCAGAAAATCGGCGGTCTTGAGCGCCAGCAAGCAAGCGGTGGCGATCAACACGATGGGGATGAGACGCAGCTCGCGGATCAGGCCGATCATGCCGCGAGGCCATGCACCTTGGTGCGCAGCCGCTCGGCAAAAGCCTGGGCTGCTGCTGCAACCGCCTGCGCGTCGTTGCGCGGGACAGCAGGCTCGTTTGGCCGCCCGGCAGCGACGATCTGCGACAGTCGCCCGAGCACTTCCCTGCCTGCCGCAATGCCGCGATCAAGATCCCCGGTCAACCGTTCGCCGCGCGTAAGACGCTCCCCCAGCCCGATATCACATTCGCGCACGGTCACCTTCAGTCCGGTGATGGCGCGTTCGGCAATCTCGGTCGCGGTGATGAGCTCCGAGATGGTCGCGCGCAGCGACTGTTCGTCGGCCTTGAGCATCTTGAGCCGGCGATTAAGGAGCATGCAATAGCTGATGGTCAGCATCAGCAGGATCGCGACCAGACCTTCGATGATCATTCCGAACCCGTTGCTCACTGTGCCTCCATGGGGTTGCCTGAGCCGCCCGCCATTTCAAACATTGCGAATGTCGTGCTCGGTTTGCGCAGCGATTTGGCGACGCGCACCGCGACCCGATCGCCGACCCGGCCCATGCGGCCCTCGGTCAACGTGACGTCGCCGCAGCGCACGATCACCGGCGCGTCCGGCTTTATCTCGAGCATCAGCGTGTCGCCGACTTCGAGTTTCATGATCTGCTTCAGCGGCAGTTGCGCTTCGTAGAGGACGGCGTCGACGGCGATCTCCGCCTCCCCCAGTTCGGTCGCGAGATGGCCTTCCCAGGTCGCATCGCGGCCGAATTTCTCGCCCATGAACATCTGCAACAGCACGTCGCGGATGGGCTCGATGGTGGCATAGGGCAGCAAGAGTTCGATGGTGCCGCCGCGGTCTTCCATGTCAATGCGCAGCCGTACCAGAATCGCCGCGTTCGCCGGCCGCGAGATGGCAGCAAAGCGCGGATTGGTTTCAAGCCGGTCGATGTTGAGCTTGACCGGAGACAACGGCTTGAACGCGAGTTCCGCGTCGGCCAGCACCACCTCGATCATGCGCTTGATGAGGTTCGTCTCGATCGTGGTATAGGGACGGCCCTCGATGCGGATCGCGGTCTGCCCACGCCGGCCGCCGAGCAGCACGTCGATGATCGAGTAGATCAGGCTGGAGTTGACGGTGAGCAGGCCGAAATTGTCCCACTCTTCGGCCTTGAACACGCCGAGGATGGCCGGCAGCGGGATAGAGTTGAGATAGTCGCCGAAGCGCACCGAAGTGATGCGGTCCAGCGACACTTCGACGTTGTCGGAGGTGAAATTGCGCAAGCTTGTCGTCAGCAACCGCACCAGGCGGTCGAAGACGATTTCCAGCATCGGCAACCGCTCGTAGGAGACCATCGCCGAATCGATGATCGCGCGGATGCCCGAATTGTCGTTGAGTGAGATATCGGCAAGACTGAAGCCGAGGAGCGAATCGATCTCCTCTTGGGAGAGGATGCGCTCGGCGCCGCCTTTCGCCGCCTGGATGAATTGGCGGTCGTCCACCATGGAGCCCCATTGCGCCGCCATCGCCTCGGCGCCGCTTTCGCCTCCCGCGGGGGCCGCGCCTTCGGTCGCGCCCTGCTGCTCGGCATCAAGCGCGACGCCCCACTCGGCGGCGAGTGCGTCCTGGTCGATTTGGTCCTTGGTTGCCATTGTCTCAGAGTGTCGGGATCAAAGGGCTCATCGTGGGCGCTGCCGTTCTTCGGCCGTTACTGAACGACGATTTCCTTGAACAGCACCGCATTGATCTTGCTTGGCGCGATTGCCGCGTTGACGCGGCGTGTCAGTTCTTCCTTCAGACGGTAGAGCCCGGCCGAGCCGTCGAGATCGGTCGGCCTCAATTCGCGAAGATAGGTTTGGAACGTATCCATGAGCCGCGGCATCACCGGCTGGATCTGCGCACTCACGGTCTGATCCGGCACTTCGAGCACGACTTTTACCTTGAGATATTGCGTGCGTTCGCCGCCGGTCGCGGACAAGTTCACCAATACGTCGGGCATGTCGACGAAGACTGGCGGCTTGACCTGCGCGACGGCCGGGGCCGGGGCTTCGCTATGGTGCGCGAAGAAGAAGAAATAGGCGCCGCCGCCGATGGCGCCGAGACCGACGAGTCCGCCGGCCGCCATCAGGATGAGCTTGAGAGGCAGCTTGCGCTTGGCGGTTTCTTGCCCCGCCTCTTCGCCTTCCGCCGCCGGTTTTGCCTCTTCGGGCTGCGCTTCGTTCTTCGTTGCCATCACCGTTCCCGCTTGCGTGAGGACGCACGCAGCCGGCAGGACATCACGCAGAACCAACGCCGCGAGCGCTGAGCGGCGCCTTTGGATGCGGCACCGCCTGAAGCGAAGCTAGGGAGTAATGGTTAACGGAAACTTGCCGCAGCGGTCGGGGCAGGAAGTTTTTGCCCAGTGGCGGCAGGAAACGGCGAATTCTGCCCGCCGACAGCCATTGGCGCTCGGACATAACCCATTGCAAATGCTATATTTTCCTGTCTGGCACGGCATCTGCACCTTGCCCTTCCGCCGTGGCTTGGGAGAGCCGACGGCGCACACGACGAAGCCGCCCGGGTGACTGCGGTTTCCTCGCTCACGGGGGAGTATCCGATGGAGAATGCGCTTCTCATCGGCCTATCGCGGCAGATGGCGTTGGCCCACGAGCTCGACATTGTTGCCAACAACGTCGCCAATATCGACACCACTGGCTACAAGGCCGACAACGCCGCGTTCAGCGAATTTCTGATGCCGCGCGCCAGCGATCAGGATTTCACCGGTCGCGATCGGCGCATCAGCTTCGTGCAGGACCACGCAAGCTGGCTCAATATGAGCGAAGGTGCGATTCAGCACACCGGCAATCCGCTCGACGTCGCCATCAACGGCCCCGGCTATATACAAGTGCAAACGCCGCGCGGGCAACGCTATACCCGCAACGGCGCACTCCAGATCAATTCCACCGGGCAGCTCGTCACCAACGAGGGTTACCAGGTGATCGGCGACGGCGGACCGATCCAGTTCCAGACCGGCGATCACGACATCAGCATAAGCCCGAACGGCGTCATCACCGCGCTGTCCGGCACCGACCCGACCGACGCGCCACGCGGCCATCTACAGATCGTCGGCTTCGATCAGCCGCAACTCCTGCAGAAGGACGGCGACAGTCTGTTTGTCGCGCCGGCCAACGCCAATCCGACGCCGTCGCCCCTCGGAACCCGTATCGAGCAAGGCGCGATCGAGAAATCGAATGTCAACGCCGTCGCCCAAATGGCGCGCATGATTCAGATCACGCGCAGCTACAACGATATCGCCGCAATCCTGCAACAGCAGGGCGATGAGCGCCGCAGCGCGCTGCAACAGCTTTCGCAGCTGCCGAGCAGTTCGTAGTTCGAGGTTCAGGGAGACGGTAAAATGCGTGCGCTCGATACCGCAGCAACCGGAATGGCGGCCCAGGACCTCAAGGTCCAGGTCATCGCCGGCAATATCGCCAACATGGGCACGACCGGCTTCAAGAGCCAGCGCGCCGAATTTCAGGACCTCATTTACGAGCACGTGCAGCGCATCGGCGCCCAGGCGTCGGACCAGGGCAACATCCTGCCGGTCGGCATCGAACTCGGCTCCGGCGTGAAGACCGTGGGCACGCCGCGCCTGATGACCCAAGGTACGCTGTCGCAAACCGGCAACACGCTCGACGTCGCCATCCAAGGCTCCGGCTGGTTCAAGATCCAGATGCCGGACGGCACCTTCAACTACACCCGAGACGGCTCGTTCAAGATGGATGCCCAGGGCCGCATCGTCACGTCCGAAGGCAACGTAGTTCAGCCCGGGATCACCATTCCGCAAAACGCAACGGGCCTCACGATCAACAACCAAGGGCAGGTTTCGGTGACGCTGCCCGGCAGCTCGACCTCGAGCATTTTGGGCCAGTTTACGCTGACCACTTTCATCAACGACGCCGGCCTGCAGGCCAACGGCGACAACCTGTTCTCGGCCACGCCGGCGTCCGGCCAGCCGCAGGACGGCCAGCCCGCGACCAATGGCGCCGGCAGCCTGCTGCAAGGCAGCCTCGAACAATCGAACGTCGAAGCGGTGACGGAGATATCGAATCTGATCGCGGCGCAGCGCGCCTACGAGATGAATTCCAAGGTCATCACCGCCGCTGACGAAATGCTGCAGACGACATCGCAACTGCTACGCTGAGAAAGGTTTTTCTCATGATCCGCTCCGGCATCCGCGTATTGGCGCTCTTCACGGCCATCGCCGGACCGCTTGGCACCGCGGCCGTCGCCCAAAACAGAACGCCGACGCTGCGCGACAGCGTTACCGTCACGAGCGACGTCGTGCATATCGGCGATCTTATCGAAAACGCCGGTGCGGTCGCCGACGTCCCGATCTTCCGCTCGCCCGACCTCGGCACCAGAGGCGCCGTAGCGACGGAGCGTGTCATCGAGGCAATCCGACCGCATCAGCTTATCGACATCGACACGCGCGGCCTCGCCGCCGTTGTGGTGACCCGTTCAAGCCGCACGATCACCGCGCAGGAGATTTCCTCGCGCATTGCGCAACTCCTCGCCGACCAATTCAACCTGGGCGACGCCCACAACATCTCCGTGAACTTCGACCACGACGTACGCGCGCTGCAAATCGAGCCGACTGTCACCGGCGAATTGCTGGCAACAGCCCTCGCCTATGATCCCCGCACCGGCCGCTTCGACGTGACGCTCGATCTGCCCTCAAGCGCCGTACTGCACCGTCAGCCGGCTCGTTTCACCGGCACGGCAGTCGAAACTGTCGATGCGATCGCCGTCGCGCACACGGTCGAGCGCAGCGAAGTGCTGAGCGAAGCCGATCTCACCATGCTGCGGCGGCCAAAGTCGGAGGGCGCTCCACTCTCCAATCTCGCCGACGTCGTCGGCCGCGCCGCCCGGCACCAATTGCGGCCGGGACAGCCGCTCCATGCCGCCGATCTCATGAAGCCTGAGATCGTGCAGCGCAACGATCCCATCACCATCGTCTATCAGGCGCCGGGACTGATGTTGACGCTGCGCGGTCAGGCCCAGGAGGCCGGCGGCCTGGGCGATTCCATCGGCGTGCTCAATGTTCAATCCAAGCGCGTCGTCCAAGGCACCATTACCGGACCCGGCCGCGTGATGGTCAGCGCCTTGGCGACGCGCGTGGTCGAGAATGGACTGTCGGCGACGCTGAATTCCGCGCCGGCTCCGGTGGAGTAATCCTACTCGATTGTGCTGCGTGAAAGGTTGTCAGATGGTAAGCAGAGTTTGGCTGTTGCGTTGCGCGCTGCTCTCTTCGGTAGCCGCACTCAATTCCGGTTGCTCCGCAATCGACCGCATGAAAATGATCGGTGAACAGCCGCCGCTGTCGCCGGTAGACAATCCTACCGCCAAACCCGGATACAAGCCGGTGCAGATGCCGATGCCGACGCCGCAGCCGGCGACATTTAATCCCAATTCGCTGTGGCGCAACGGCTCGCGCGCGTTCTTCAAGGATCAGCGTGCTCATCAGGTCGGAGATATTTTGACCGTGAGGGTCAACATCAACGACACGGCGCAGTTTCAGGACGAAACGCAACGGACTCGCACCACCACAGAAGATTCCACGATCAGCAACTTCATCGGCGCCAACACCATCGTCAATCCCTCGAAGGCCATTCTGCCGGGCAGCCTGTTGACCACCAACGGCCAATCGAACAGCGACGGCAAGGGATCGATCAACCGCCAAGAGGAATTGCAAACCCACGTCGCCGCCGTGGTGACGCAGGCGCTGCCGAACGGCAACCTCGTCATCGAGGGCAAGCAGGAGATCCGGGTGAATTTCGAGGTGCGCGAACTCGTCGTAGCCGGCGTCGTCCGTCCGGAAGACATCGACAGCGACAACACCATCGACCTGCCGAAGATTGCGGAAGCCCGCGTCGCGTACGGCGGACGCGGCCAGCTTACCGATTTCCAGCAACCGCCCTACGGGCAGCAGGTGATGGACGTCATCCTGCCATTCTGATCGACGCCCTCCCCGGGGTTTACGTGACGTGAGCGAAGCGTAGCCCCGAGTCGACGCGGCCTCCGGCAGCTCCCCGCCGGAGGCCGCAATTTCGTACTGCAATACCTCAGCCGTGGTGCTCGGCGTGCATCTTCGATGCGTTGTGGTGATGATCCGCGCATGCTGCGAATGTCCGTGAAATAAGGCGCGCGCTATGCGCTCAGCGCCAATCGACCGGACCGATGACCGCTTCGCGACAGTTCCTGCCGTACAGTATCGATAGCGCTCGACCATTCGCCAAAGCCAGACTGTCTGAACAAGCGCGCGGTCGGATACCAGGGACTATCGGTTCGCTCGCGCAGCCAGCGAAAGTCGGCGGCAAACGGCAACAGCAGATACAACGGCTTGCCCATGGCGCCGGCGAGATGGGCGACGCTGGTGTCCACCGAGACTACGACGTCGAGCAGAGAGATGACGGCTGCGGTATCGGCGAAATCGCGGAACCGGTCGCCAATCTGCACGATCGCCGGATGGCCGCGAAGCATCGCAGCGTCCTCGTCACGCACTTCGTGTTGGAGACTGATGAAAGTCACATCCGGAAGATCGAGCAACGGCAGCAGTGTCTCCAGACGCATGGAACGATTGAGATCGTTGTCATGCGAGCGTTCGCCGGACCAGGTCAGGCCGACGAGGATGCGGCCCTGCGGCAACCGCTGTCGCCATGCCGCGACATCCTCCTGCGATGCCGCAATATAAGGAACGTCTGCCGGAATCGTTGCAAGCTCGGTTGCGAACGCAAGCGGTAAGCTCAGCAAGGGGCATTGAAAGTCGAATTTCGGCAGCGGTTGGCCGTGGGCGATGACAGCGTCGACACCGCTCATCGACGAAAGCAACCTGGACGCCGTGGGCTGAACTTCCAGAATGACCTTGGCGCCTCTTTGGGCCAACAGCGGCGCGTAGCGGACGAACTGAAACGTGTCGCCATAGCCCTGCTCCGCATACAGCAGGATGGTCTTGCCTGCGAGCGGTTCCTCGCCCAACCACAATGGCGCCGCGAAGGTGCGACGACACGAAGATAGAAATCCGACCGACCACCGCCACTCGTAGTCGCGCCAGCCGGCGCCGAAATCGCCAAGGGTCAGCCGAATGAGGCTTTCGGCGAATTTTGCCTGGACAAAATCCGGCTTGCTGACCAGCGCCCGCGACACGCTCATCAGCGCCTCGTGCGGCCGATCGAGCCGCCGCAATGCAACGGCGCGATTGGTCAGAAGTTCGGCGTTCTCGGGAGCGAACTTGAGCGCCAGGTCGTAGGCGGCAAGCGCTTCCTCTTGGCGGTTGAGCTTAATCAGCGCGTTGCCGCGGTTGCCGAGTGCGTCAAGGTGATCGGGATTGGCGGCGATGACGCGCTCAAAATCATCCAACGCCTCGTGCGGACGGCCGAGATCGAGCAGAGCCACCCCGCGCCTGTTGCGCAGTTCGGCGCTGTCGGGATCAAGCCGCAGCCCTTCCTCGTAGCTGACCAGCGCTTCCTTCAAACGCTTCAGCGAATGAAAGACGAGGCCGAGGCTGGCAAAGCCTTCGGCGCGGCCAAGGTCCGACTTCAGCGCAGTCTGGAAAAGCGTGAGCGCGGTATCGAGACGTCCACAACTGAAGTGGATTTGACCGAGACCATGGAAGGCGTCGAAATTGTCGGGCTGTTCCTGGAGAACCGCGTTGTAGAGCCGCGCCGCCTTGTCAAAATCGCCGCGTTCATGCAGGCGCACCGCCCGCCGCAGCAGGTGCGAACAGTTCGGTGCCAAGGGGCGCGATGGGCCGTTCGTCATCCGCGCGAAACCGGCGGCGCATCGATTGCCAAGACCCGTGCGCCGATCCTTAACGACCGGTAAACACCGATGGTAAAGAAAAGCTTAAAGCCCGAAGACGATCAGTCGTCGCGATAGACGCGCTCGCGCCGCTCGTGGCGTTCCTGCGCTTCGATCGACAATGTGGCGATCGGGCGAGCCTCGAGCCGCTTGAGCGAAATCGGCTCGCCGGTTTCCTCGCAGTAGCCGTAGGTGCCGTCTTCGATGCGTTGCAGCGCCGCGTCGATCTTGGCGATCAGCTTGCGCTGGCGGTCGCGGGCGCGCAACTCGATGGCCCGATCGGTTTCCGATGACGCACGATCCGCCAGGTCGGGATGGTTTTGGCTCTCATCCTGGAGATGCTGCAGCGTCTCCTTGGCCTCCTTGAGGATATCCTCCCGCCAGTCGAGCAGTTTCAAGCGGAAATATTCCCGCTGGCGTTCGTTCATGAACGGCTCTTTGTCCGAGGGACGGTAGAGCTTCTCGATTCCCGGAACGATCTTGCCGTTCTTGCCCGACTTGTCGTCGGATCGACCGTTTTTGTTTTTTACCAACTGCATCTATCCCTACTCCGCGCTCGACTGGCGCAAAGCCCTCCCGCGAGGCTGGCCTATATATCCAGGGTCGATGACAGAGACAATAACGTCGTAGCGCCGGCCAAGCCGAAATGTGGCGACGTCGCTAACGCCGCTACGCCGTCAGCGGCGCGGGTAGACGCGCGTGAAAAAATCCATAAAAATCAGCGAATTCCGCTCAGCTTATGCCGGCTTTGGCGAGTTCGACCGCAACCCTGAGATCGATCTCGGCAAGGACCTGGTCGAGCTTTTGATCGCCCGAGCCATCCCTGAGGTCGCCGGCGACGGCTTTGAGCCGCAGCAAGGTTCCCTGATCGAGACTGCCGGCGAGCAATCCGAGCTTGAGTTCGTCGAGCGCGTCGAGCGCGCGGCGGCCGTGTTTCACGGCGCGGCGGCGCCGTTCGACCGGCTCTTCGATCCCCTGCAGGGCAATCAGCGCATCGATTCCGCCCAGCGTCCGCAAGGCTACCGTGGGACTTTGGGCCTGCGGAGCCTCTGATTCGGCAAGGCTGAAGGTGCCGCCCGCAGCGCGCCGCGCGGCCGGGGCCGCCGGAGCGAGAGCCGTGCCGTTGGGTCCATAGACACGCATACTAAGAAGGTCACCCCTTATGGTTAACGGTCGGTAAAAAGACGCCAAGGACCCGGGCAAAATCTGCCGAAATCGGCAAGCAATGCTGAGTGCGCGGCCGCAACGGATTGATCGCTCGGAGAATAGCCTAGCTATTTCAATTGGTTATATTTTCGCGCCGGTGGCACGCGATTGGCATTTCCCCTCTCGTCCGACTCTTGGGGAGCAAGAGATGAGAGGGACTGTGAAGGCCACGCTGTTGGCGCTGGTTGTGTTCGGCTGCGCCATTTCGACAGCGGCGGCGACATCGCGTATCAAGGATCTCGCCAATATCGAGGGCATCCGGCAGAACCAACTGCTCGGATACGGCCTAGTCGTCGGCCTCAACGGCACCGGGGACACGCTCAACAATTCGCCTTTCACCAAGCAATCGCTGCAAGCGATGTTGGAACGCCTCGGCGTCAACATCCGCGGCCAGCAGATTCGCACCGGCAACGTCGCCGCCGTGATGATCACGGCCAACCTGCCGCCATTCGCCACCCAGGGCACTCGCATCGACGTCACCGCCTCGGCGATGGGCGACGCCAAGAGCTTGCAGGGCGGAACGCTCCTCGTTACCCCACTGCTCGGCGCCGACGGCAACGTCTATGCCGTCGCCCAGGGCTCGCTCGCCGTCGGCGGTTTTCAGGCCGAAGGCCAGGCGGCGAAGATCACCCAGGGCGTACCGACGGTCGGGCGGCTTCCGAATGGCGCCATTATCGAACGCGAGATCGAATTCTCGCTGTCGTCGCTCGGCCAGTTGCGGCTCGCGCTGCGCAACGCCGACTTCACCACGGCCAAGCGCATCGCCATCGCCATCAACGATTACATGGGCACGCCGGTTGCTGAACCGCTTGACCCTTCGACCGTGCAGCTCACGCTGCCGAAGAAATTCACCGAGAACATCGTCGCGCTGCTCACCGAGATCGAGCAACTGCAGGTCGAGCCGGACGAGGCGGCGAAGATCGTCATCGACGAGCGCTCCGGCGTCATCGTCATTGGACGGGACGTGCGCGTGTCAACGGTCGCCGTGGCACAAGGCAATCTCACGGTCACGATCGCCGAGACGCCGCAGGTCAGCCAACCCGCTCCATTCTCGCGCGGCCGCACCGTCACCGCCCCGCGCAGCCAGGTTACGGTCCACGAGACCGGCAAGGGCCTCTCCATGGTGCAGGAGGGCGTGTCGCTTCAGCAGATCGTCGACGGGCTCAATGCCCTCGGCATCGGGCCGCGCGACCTGATCACTATCTTGCAAGCCATCAAAGCCGCCGGCGCGATCCAAGCCGACATCGAGGTGATGTGATGACGAGCCCTATCGATCTCGGCGCCTCGGTCTCCTCGATCGGCGACGCCAACACGGCCCAAGCGGAAGCAGCGTTGAAGATCAAAGGCAAGGCCAAAGCCGCTTCGCGCGAATTCGAGGCCATGTTCCTCAACACCATGTTCCAGCAGATGTTCACCGGCATCGATGGCGACGGCCCGTTCGGCGGCAGCGGCGCGCTAAAAGTCTGGCGCTCGTTCATGACTGACCAATACGCCCAAGCCTTCGCCAAGCACGGCGGCATCGGCATTGCGCCACACGTTTATGACACCCTGCTGAAGCAGCAAGGATTGAGTGCCTCATGAGCCTGATCACGACGATTGCAGAAGCCGAAAAAGCGATTGCGGACGTGACCGCCCTGCTCGAAAAGCTCTCGGGGTTGCTGGAAGAAGAGACTGCACTGGTTCGCACCGGCAAGGTGAAGCACATCAGCGAGATCGGATCGACCAAAACCACACTTGCCAACGAACTATTCGCGGCGGGCGAGCGCCTCAAAGCGAATGCGAAATTTCTGCTGCAAACCGTGCCCGCGCGCTGCACGGCGCTGCAACGCCTTCAGGAACGGTTCCGCGCCATCCTGCAAAAGAACATGATGGTGCTCGCGACCACACATGCGGTATCGGAAGGCATCGTGCGCCGGCTGTCCGGCGACCTCGCCCGCAAGCATTCGCCGCAGATCTACGGGGCGTCGGGCCGGGCGACAACGCCGAACCCGAAACAGAGCCGCCCCCTCGCGGTCAGCCGGACCCTGTAGCGGATCGCTTGGCGGCAAGTGCCGCAAGCTCGCTGCGTAGCTGCTCGAGCGGAGTGTCCCAATCGCCGATTGCCGGCTGCCGAAACAACCGCATCGTCGGATACCACGGGCTATCTGTGCGATCGAGCATCCAGCGAAAATCCGGCGAAAACGGTATCAACACGCCGGCGGCCTTGCCTAGGGCGCCGGCGAGATGCGCGACCGCGGTGTCGACGGAGATCACCAGATCAAGCATTGCGACCACCGCGGCGGTGTCGGCAAAGTCTTTGAATTCCTGGCCGAGCTGGATGACGCCGCGTTCGCGCAGGATCGCCGCCTGCGCTTCGCCGACCTCGCGTTGCAGGCTGACGAAATCGAGCCCGGACACCGACAAAATCGCCGCGAAACGCTCAAGCGGTATGGAACGATTGCGGTCGTTGAAATAGCCGCTGTTGCCGGCCCAGCACAGCCCAACCCGCAGCCGGCCGCGCTGCGGCAACCTCTCGCGCCACTGGTCAATGCGCTCTTGCGGTGGCCGCAGATAGGGGATGTTCGCCGGAATCGTCGTCACTTCGGTTCCGAACATCAAAGGCAGACTCAACAACGAGCAGTACAGATCGAAATCCGGCACCGTTTCGCCGTCGGCGATCACTTCTGAAACGCCGGGAACGGATGCCATCAATGTCGCCAGCGGGCGACGGGCGCCCAGCAACACCCGGGCGCCGAGTGTGGCGACAAGGGAGGCATAACGTGAGAACTGAATGGCGTCGCCCATGCCCTGCTCGGCGGGAAGAAAAATGGTCTTGCCGTGCAACTCCTTCTCGCCACGCCACATCGGTTGCGGAAAATTCGGCCGTTGCGGCAAATTTTTGGTCTGCTTCCAGCGGTATTCGTATTGCCTCCAGCCCTCGCGGAAGTCGCCAAGGCAGAGCCGGGCGATCGCGGCGTTAAAATGGGCGTCGGGATGCTCGGGCTCGACGGCGAGGGCTGCGGCATAGCTCGCCAGCGCCTCGTCCATGCGGGTCAAGGCGACCAGGGCATTGCCGCGATTGATATGGGCTGTGGCGATCTTCGGCTCGATGCGCAACGCACGATCCAGGCTTGCCATCGACTCATCCGGGCGGCCCAACATGGAAAGTGCGGTGCCATGGCCGGTCAGAACCTCGGCATGGTCAGGATTGCGTGCCAGCACCTTGTCGTAGATTGAGAGCGCCTCGGCCGGCCGCTCGAGCTTGACCAGGACTCCAGCCCGGCTGATCAGGATGAAGCTATTGTCGGGGTCGCCCGCGAGCGCTTGGTCGAAGCGCGCAAGCGCCTCGTCCAAGCGTTCGAGCTTGGCCAGTGCGGCGCCGTAATTGTTCAGGATGTCGGCACGCCCCGGCGCCGCCGCGAGCGCTGCCTCATAGCTTGCCAATGCTTCCTGATGCCGTTCGAGCATCATGAGCGTATTGCCGCGATTGTAGTGCGCATCGGCAAAGCCGGGCGCACGCTCCAGCGCCCGGTCATAGCTCGCCAATGCCTCTGCGTGTCGGCCGAGGCCGCGCAGCGCATTGCCGCGATTGTAGTGCGCTCCCGCATCGTCGCGGCCCATCGCCAGCACCCGGTCGAAGCTGGCGAGGGCTTCTTCGTGGCGTTTGATCGCGTCCAGAATGACGCCGTAGCTCGCCAGCACATCGACCGACCCGGGCGCCACCTTGAGGGCCGCAGCAACCAGGCGCAGTGCTTCCGCCGATTGGCCACGCTGGTACTTGAGCACGCCGCTGAGATGAAGCGCATCGCCGTGCTGCGGCTCGGTCGCGAGAATGGCGTCGTAAATCCGCTCCGCCTCGTCGAGCCGTCGCTGCCGGTGCAGCGTCAGGGCTTGGTCGAAGGTGCCTATGGAGTGCGCCCGCCTCGCCGCTTTCCGCCTAGCCATGTCATCCCTGCGATTGCGCCGCGAATCGCGGCGTCCCGGCGGACTTCAAGAGCCGCGCCAACCGACCGACTGGTCCTGCGCCACCATCCACAAGCTCGGCGAATACGGTTAACCGAACGTAAACGCAGCAGCGCGCGGAAACCTAAAATTAACCTCGTGCCGGTATCGATCCGGAGTTCGACGACCCATTGGAAGGGGTCGATTTCAATGAGCATCAACAGCATCTCGTTCTGGCAGCAAGATCAGAACACTTGGATCCAGGCGAAGACCCGAGATCAATCGCTGGCCAATACTGACGGGCTGATCAACTTGATGAGCGATGCCGCGACCAATCTCGCGAGCGGTCTGGCCTCCATCGCCAATCAGACGGCTTTAAAGCGCGTCAACAGCCAGATTACAGACCTGCTCCAGAAAGCCGTCAACAGTAATAGCTCGTCGTCCGCGGCGGATTCTTCCCCTTCGAGTTCTTCAACCTCATCGGGCCCTTCCGGATCGTCTCTGGCGACCGGAACCGGCACGGTGCCGCTAACGACGAGCACTCCGTTGTCAACTCTCGGGATACCGCCGAACAGCGGATTCACCATCGGCGACGGCTCGAATATTACGACATATTCGACGACCGGGAGCGATACGGTCGCCGACCTGATCGGCGCCATCAACAACGCCGGGGCCGGAAACGCGCAAGTGACGGCGTCGCTTAACGCCAACGGCAACTTGGTCCTTACGGGTGATACCAGCAACGACATGGTGACTATCAACGGCACCTTCGCCTCGGCCATTGGCTTCGGCACCACGAACGACAGCTTCGTGCCGGCATCCGCTTCGAGTCCGTCCACCTCGTCGAGCTCATCATCGAGCGGAACAAACAACTCCAGCGCTGCGTCCACAAGCGGTACGGCCGGCTCGTCATCCGGCATTGCGAATAATTCGGCTTACGCGCTTCAAACTGGCGGCACCGCCGAAACGCTCTTGGCCAGCAACGGCTTAGTCGGCAATGTCATCAATCTCCTCGCGTAAATCCGTGCCCGGACGCACCTGAAGCCTGTAAGACCGAAAGACGGCGATATGCACAGGGTCTCGGGTCGACACACCTTGAGAATTCAGATCAATCCACGATGCTAAAATCCGACGACGACTGGACGCTGCAAACCGCACATTCTCTGCGCCGCAGCGGCAGGTTGAACGAAGCCGCTCATCTCTACCGGCAGCTTATAAGAGCGAATTCCAGAAATTTTCACGCCCTGCATTTTCTCGGTGTCACCGAAGCGGGCGCCGGAAATTTCAAGAAAGCCAAGATCCTCATGGCGCGCTCCTTATCTATTGAGCCGCCCAATATTCAATTCATAGAAAACTACGCAACGATATTATGTCGGGCGGGCGATTATGAAGCCGCCCTTCAGCATTGCGACAGGGGGCTTCGGCTCAAAAGCAGCAGCATCGCGCTGTTATACGTGAGCGCCATTTCTCTGTTTAACCTCGGGAAATTTCATGAAGCGCTTGCGCAGTTCGACGAGCTTCTCCTGCTCCAGCCCAATCATACGGTCGCGCTCAATGAACGAGGCTCCGTCCTTGCGGCGATGAAGCAATATGAGGCGGCGCTCGCCAGCATCGAGAAGGCGCTAGCGCTCGACCCGCACTATGCCGGCGCCCATCTCAATCGCGCGATTCTGTTCAACGAGCTTAAGCGGTACGGAGACGCCATCACCGCTTATGACCAAGCACTCGCAGTGGCACCCGGCCTGGCCGAAGCGTGGCTTGGCAAAGGAGATGCCTTTTGCGCGCTGAAGCGCTTCGATGAATCCATGGCCGCTTACGACAAAGCGCTGGCGATGAACCCCGACCTTGCCAACGCCTGGGTCGGCCGCGGCAACGTCTTCAATCAACTCAAGCGCCACAACGACGCCCTTGCCGCTTACGACAGAGCGCTTGAGCTGAACCCCGACCTTGCCAAGGCGAGACTTGGCCGCGCCAACATTCTCGGCGAACTCAAACGCTACGATGAATCTCTTGCAGCCTTCGTCGACGCGCTCGCTGTGAAGCCTGATCTTGTCGAAGCGTGGCTGGGACGCAGCAATATCTTCAACGAACTCGGGCGCCATGACGAAGCTCTCGCCACTGTTGACGAGGCGCTTACGCTGCAACCCGGCCTTGCAGAAATCTGGTTCGAACGCGGCAACGTCCTCGGCAGGCTCAAACGGTACGAGGAATCGATCGCCGCCTTCGGCAAGGCGCTGGCGCTGCAACCTGATCTGGCGGATGCGTGGCTCGCTGGCGGCAACATCTTTTGCGAGCTGAAATACTATGATCAGGCGCTGACCGCTTACGATCAGGCGCTTGCCTTGCAACCCGGCCTCCTCAACGCCTGGATCGGCCGCGGCAACGCCTTCGGCGAGCTCAAACGCTACGACGAAGCACTGGCAGCATTCGACAAAGCGGTCGAGCTGAGCCCCGACCTCGCTCACGCCTGGCTCGGCCGCGGCAACGTATTCGGCAAGCTCAAGGACTACGACGAAGCGCTCGATGCTTATGAAAAAGCGCTTGCTTTGAGCGCGGACCTCGCCAACGCATGGCTCGGCCGCGGCAACGTGTTCTGCGAACTGAGACGTTACGGCGAGGCCCTGGACGCTTATGAAAAAGCGCTAGGGCTGAACGCGGACCTCGCCAATGCCTGGCTGGGACGAGGCAACGTGTTCTGCGACCTCAGACGCTACGACGAGGCTCTCGCGGCTCACAACAAGGCGCTCGAGCTCGCGCCCGGTCTCGCGGAAGCGGTGCTCGGTCGCGGCAACGTCTTCTGCGGCGTCCGGCACTTCGACGATTCCCTTGCCGAATACGCTCGGGCGATCGAGCTGAACCCTGACCTCGCCAACGCTTGGCTCGGCCGCGGCAACATTCTGCGCGAATTCAGGCGCTACGATGAATCGCTTGCCGCCTACGACAAAGCGCTGGCTTTGCAGCACGACTATGCCCACGCTTGGCTTGGCCGCGGGCTGACCCTCGGCCAAATGGTTCGCCATGAGGAGGCGCTCGCCGCTCACGACCGGGCGCTGGAATTAAATCCGGATCTCGCCGAGGCCTTGTTCGGCCGTGGAAGAGCCCTGGTCGAAACCAACCGCGTAGCCGATGCGCTCGCGAGTCTCGACAAAGCGATCGAGATCAAGCCCGGCTTTCACGAAGCCATCTCATACCGGATATTTGCGCTCGACTTTGCCGAGGGAGCCGGCATTGCGGAACAACAGGAGGCGCGCAGGCTTTGGTGGCGGCAAGTCGGCTCCAAGATCGCCGAGCATTCCTCGCTGCGCCACCTCAACGACCGCGATCCCAACCGGCGCATCAGGATCGGCTACGCCTCCGCGGACTTCCGCTGGCACTCCGCGGCACTGTGCTTTAAACCGGTCCTGCTCAATCACGACAAGAGCCGGTTCGAGATCACCTGCTATTCTTCGTCCGACCAGGAAGACGACTACACCCGGGAATTCCAGGGCGCAGCCGATCGCTGGCGCAATGTCATGCAATCCTCCGGCGCCGAACTCTGCGCGCAAATCCAGGACGATCAGATCGATATCCTCGTCGACCTGTCGGGGCATACTCAGGGCAACCGGCTCAGTGTCTTTGCGCGCAAGCCTGCGCCGATCCAGGTGACGGCTTGGGGACACGCCACCGGCACCGGCCTGGCGACCATGGATTATCTCTTCTCCGACCCCGTCTCATGTCCTCTTGCCGACCGGCATCTCTTTACCGAGAAAGTCATCGATCTGCCGAGCATCATCACGATTGCTCCGCTGCCCGAGCCGCCCCCGCCTTTGGATCCACCGGCTCTAGCCAATGGGTACATCACCTTCGGGGTCTTCAACCGCGCCACCAAGCTGTCCGATGACGTCGTGGCGCTGTGGGCTCGCGTTCTTCACGCGGTCCCGCGCTCGCGCATTCTGCTGAAACACTACGGCTTCAGCGTCCCTGCCATGCGCGCGCGGCAGGTGGAAAAGTTCGGCATGCACGGAATTCCAGCGGAGCGCATTGCCTTCCTCGGCATGACCATGCGCCCCGAACATCTCGCTGCCTTCAGGCATGTCGACATTTCGCTCGATCCATTCCCGCAGAATGGCGGCATCAGTACATGGGAATCGTTGCAGAACGGCGTGCCGGTAATCGCCATGCTGGGCAAAACCATTCCGAGCCGAGTGGCAGGCGGAATTTTGACGAGTGTGGGAATGAGCGACTGGGTGGCCGACGACGCCGACGGCTATGTGGACATCGCGGTAAAATTCGCGTCGATGCCGCCCTATCTCAAGACATTGCGGCACGACCTCCCGGCCAGGCTTTCGGCGTCGGCCGCCGGCAACGGCGTGACCTATACGAGGGCCGTCGAAGCGGCTTATCGCAGCATGTGGCTGGAGTATTGCCGCACCGCCGAGCAGCGTTCGGCTGCCTGAATGTCCAGGACCGGTGGCTTTCCATCGCAAGCCCGAAATAGCGCCGCAACGGCGTTGCAAGCCCAGTTCAATCGAGGACTGGCGCTGCATCAACAGGGAAATCTGACGGAAGCGGAGCGTATCTATAAGAATATTCTGAGACTGCAGCAAAACCACTTCGATGCGCTGCATCTTCTCGGCGTGATTGCCCTGCAGACGGAGCAAACCGCACGCGGCGTCGATCTGATTACCAAGGCCATCAGGCTGAACCCGACAGTCGCCGGCGTTCATAGCAATCTCGGCAATGCTTTGCGCGACCTCAATCGTCCCGAGGAAGCGATCGCAAGCTACGACAGGGCCATTGCGCTGCAACCGGACTACGCGGAAGCACACAACAATCGCGGCAATGCGCTGCGCGACCTCAACCGTCCGGCCGAGGCGCTCGCAAGCTACGACAGGGCACTGGCGCTGCGGCCGAACTACGCCGAAACTCACAACAATCGAGGCAATGCGCTCCGGGACCTCAAGCGTTTCGATGAATCGCTCGCGAGCTACGACAGGGCGATCGCGCTGAGACCGAACTATGCCGAGGCGCACAGCAATCGCGGTAACGCGCTGCGGAGCCTGCGACGACATGAAGCCGCCCTCGCAAGCTACGATCACGCGATCGCGCTTAAGCCCGGCTACGTCGAAGCCTACAACAACCGCGGCAATGCGCTGCGCGATCTCAAGCGCTTCGCCGAAGCGCTTGCGAGTTATGACAAGGCAATTGCGTTACAGCCCGGCTATGCGGAGGCCTACACCCACCGCGGTGCCGCACTGCAGGATTTGGAGCGCTTCGATGAGGCGCTGGCGAGCCACGACAAAGCAATTGCGCTAAACCCCGGTTTGGCGGACGCACACAGCAATCGCGGCGTCACACTTCTGGCGCTGAAGCGTCCGGAAGAAGCCCTTGCGAGCTACGACCAGGCGCTTGCACTCGATTCAGGCCTCGCCAAGGCTTGGCTCGGGCGTGGCAACGTGTTGTGCGAAATCTGCCATTTTGAGGATTCCCTGGCCGCCTACGATAAGGCGCTCGCTTTGCAATCCGATCTTGCGACCGCCTGGTTCGGTCGCGGCCAAGTGGAAGGCAAGATATCCCGGCACGAAGACGCGCTCGTCACCTTTGACCGGGCACTGGCGCTCGATCCCGATCTCGCCGAGGCGTGGCTTTGCCGCAGCAATTCTCTTCTTGAGACCAATCGCACCACCGAAGCGATCAACTGCATCGACAAAGCGCTCAGCATCAAGCCGGATTTTCGCGAAGCCCTGACGCATCGAGTCTTTGCCCTCGACTTCGCCGAGGGCGTCGATATCGAGGGGCAACAAGAGGCGCGCAAGCTTTGGTGGCGGAGGATCGGCGCCAAGATCGCAGAGCAATGCTCGGTGCGTCACCTCAACGATCGCGATCCCAACCGGCGCCTCCGGATCGGCTATGTGTCCGCAGATTTCCGCGTGCATTCGGCAGCGCTGTGCTTTCAGCCGGTACTGGTCAACCACGACAAAAGCCGATTCGAGATTACCTGCTACTCGTCCTCAGCGCCGGAAGACGATTACACCGAGCACTTCCGGCGCGCCGCCGATCGCTGGCACAACGTCACGCGCATGTCGGACAGCGAACTGTGCGCACAAATCCAGGCCGATCAGATCGATATCCTCGTCGACCTTTCCGGCTATACGAGCGGCAACCGGCTCGGGGTGTTTGCGTGCAAGCCGGCACCCATCCAAGTCACCGCGTGGGGCCATGCGACGGGCACCGGAATGCCGACCGTGGACTACCTCTTGTCCGACCCGGTCACCTGCCCTCCTGCCAAGCGCCACCTGTTTGCCGAAAAAGTTGTCGATCTTCCGAGCGTCATCACCATTGCGCCGCTGCCCGACCCGATGCCGCCTTCGGACCCGCCGGTGCTGTCGAGGGGATTTGTCACGTTCGGGGTGTTCAACCGCACCACTAAGCTCTCCGACGCCGTCATTGCGCTTTGGGCTCGAATTCTCCATGCCGTGCCGCGGTCGCGGATCCTGCTCAAGCATCACGGCTTTGATGTGCCCGCGATGCGAATGCGGCAGGCGGAGAAGTTTGCCGCGCACGGGATTGCGACAGATCGCGTCGCCTTCCTGGGCACGACACCACGCCGGGATCATCTTGCCACATTCAAGGACGTTGATATTTCGCTCGATCCGTTTCCGCAGAATGGCGGCATCAGCACGTGGGAATCGATGCAACTCGGCGTGCCGGTGATAGCGATGCTGGGCAACACCATTCCCAGCCGCGTCGCCGGCGGCATCCTGACCTCGGTCGGAATGGGAGACTGGGTGGCCGACAGCGACGACGGCTACTTGGACGTCGCGGTAAAGTTCGCGTCGATGCCCGCTCATCTGAAAGACTTGCGGCACGAGCTACCGGCGCGACTGGCAAACTCCGCCGCAGGCAACAGCTTGGCCTATACCAAGGCGGTCGAGGCGGCTTACCGGACCATGTGGGCGCACTACTGCCGCTGACGAACAGGCCGCGGCGCAGGAAAACCGGCGCCCATTTTTCTGGATCAGGCTTTAAGCTGCCGTTCCCGAGCCGGCGAATTGGGACGACAGGTCGCCGCAAAACGCCACCGGTCCGACGTGGTTGAGCTTGCTGTCGAGGTCCGCCCAGATTTCGCCGCCCATGTCGACCCAGCGCTTGCAGAACGCGAAGTCCTCGCTGAGATAGGTACCGTCCTCCGCGATCACGCACTCGAACAAGGCGAAACGCTTGTCGCTCGCGGTCGCAGCGTCAAGGGAATGATCGCGGCGGAATTGAAGCTGCGGATAATATGCGCACATTCTTTCAAGCGCTTGACGGCGGATCATGAGGAAACCAGTGCCGGCATAGCGCACCTTGACGAATCCGGCCTTAGAGATCACGGCGTTGGGATCCTCGACCTCGAACACGTATTTGAGTGCCGCCGCGGCCGGGTTGGGACGATCGGACTCGATTGTTTTCCTGACCTTGTCCCAGTCGATGCGCTTGATCGGATAGACGGCCGCGCACATGTCGGCGCCGCATTCGATCAGCCGCAGAACCTGCTCCGGCTCGAAACCGATGTCGGCATCGACGAACAACAGGTGCGTCGCGCTTGGATCGTCGAGAAATTGCGAAATCAAGCTGGCCCTGGCACGCGTGATCAGGGCATCACCATCTTTAAACAGAATCTTAAGGCTTAGGTCGCGGTAGGACTGTATGCGCTTTTGCAGCTTGAACAGCGACGCTGCGTAGAGGACTGAGATCTGACCGCCGAAGCACGGCGTGGCGACCACAAGATTGACCGTCGGCGGTACAATCGCATCCGAGGTCGTGGTGCTGGCGGTTGCCGCGGGCTTTACAGCGGATCCGGCCGCCGGTTTGGCGTGCGGTTGGAAGCCGGTCGCGGGCGCAGACGTCGAGGGCTCCATTTTGGCGAAGGCAGGCATCGCGACAGACCCCGTTGTTTGGATCGGCGCCGGCAATTTCGCGATGGAGTCAAACTCCATCGGCTAAGCTCGCCGCAACGCAATATGCAAGTGCCGGTTTCCGGGTTTGGACGTTGGGCGACGGCGAGTTTGCAAACGTGGTTAACCAATTACGAAGAGAAATAGTTAATGGACGTTTAAAATCGCGCGGAAATCCGGATTGGTGGATCGAAACGTGTGTGAATTTGGTGTGGCGCGCGCTCAGCGAAACGCGGCAGTCCGGCGCGGCCGCAGTGGCATACAAACCCTTAAAGGGCGCAGATTTACACGTCTTTAAGCCGATTGCGGCAAACCTTCGGCAGCCGATCCGTTCGATCGGACCATGCACTCGCCGGTACGGCACGTACAGCAAGTGCAAGCCAGTACGGCCTGTAACCAGAAGGGTACCACGATGTCTGACATTACCTTGAGTTCAGCCATTCGGCAGAACTTGTTGTCTCTGCAGAATACGTCGCGTGACTTGACCACGACGCAGGAACACCTTTCGACCGGCAAGAAGGTCAACACGGCGTTCGACAACCCGACCTCCTACTTCACCTCGCAATCGTTGACGAACCGCGCCAACGACCTGAGCGCCCTGCTCGACCAGATCGGCCAGGCGCAGCAAACGCTCAACCAGGCCAATAACGGCTTGACCTCGCTGACCAGCCTGCTGGAACAGGCATTGTCCACTGCGCAGCAGGGACAGCAGGCGGCCCCCGCCGCGGTGACCTACAGCACGGTCGCCGGCAGCGTGGCGCTCGCCGATGACACCACGCAGATCACCAGTACAAATACCGTCGCCTCGCTGGCCACCTCCGGCGTTGTTGCTTCGGTGCAGTCGAACGTCGATCTCAAGACGGCCGGGCTTAGCGCGCTGACGGCAGGCGATACGATCAATTTCACGCTTGGCACCACCGCCGTGACCGCGACGTTCGGCACCACCAACGCGGGCAATACGTTCGACAATGCGGCCGGCTTGATCACGGTTCTGAACGCCACCACCAATTTCGGCACCAACGGAGCGACTGCACTCACGGACGGCGCGGGCGGCGTTACGCTCTACAGCAACGACCTCTCCACCAACTTCGTCACCACCTTTACATCCACCGGCCTCACGGCCACAAATCTGGTGACCACGGCCCATTCGCTGGGCGATGCCTTGACGCTTTCCGACGGCACGCACTCGTCGAGCTTCTACTACGTCGCTCAGAATGCGCAGGCGGCCGACGGCACCTTCAACACCAACGCCCAGCTTGCCTCAACGATCAGCAATGCCACGTACTCCTTGGTCCATTCCACGATCACCCCGACCGCGATCGCCAGCGGCGCCAACACCGGCGACATCCAGCTTGCCGCCGCCAACAACACCGCGATCACCGTCGGCGGAAATATCGGCAGCGCATTGGGCTTCGGTACTACGGCATACGAGAATAACTACAATGCGCAGCTGGCGGGGCTTGCCAACGGCGACACGCTGACGGTCCAAGTCGGCAGCGGCACCGCGCATACGCTGACATTCGGCACCGGCTCCGGCCAGATCGCCACCAAGACGGCGCTCACCGCGGCGCTTGGAGCCTTCACCGACGTGACCGCCGGGTTCAATTCGGGGAACGACGTGTTGTTCACGCCGACCAGCACGAGCACCATCACCATCGGCGGCACTCCGGCTGCGGCGGCGCTGTTCGGCCTCACCCTGGGCGCCACCACGCCGACGGCGACGGTCAACACGCCAAGTGCCACCCGCACGACGTTGCAGGGCAACTACAACGCGCTGCTGACCCAGATCGACCAGCTTGCCGGCGACTCGTCCTATAACGGCGTCAACCTGCTCACCGGCGACAACCTGACGGTCATCTACAACGAGATCGGAACCAGCTCGCAGACCATCGCCGGCGTGAACGATAAGTCCGGAGGACTTGGCCTGAAGGCGCTCAACAACGGCGAGTTCCAGGACAACAACCAGATCGGGACCGTGATCAGCAACATCAACGCCGCGATCGCGACTGTCCGGGCACAGACCGAGACCTTCGGCTCGAACTCCTCTACCATCACCATCCGTCAGTCGTTCGAGACGAATGTGATCAACACGCTGCAGACCGGCTCCAGCAACCTGGTGCTGGCCGACCAGAACCAGGAGAGCGCCAACCTGCTGACCGAGCAGACTCAGCAGCAACTGGAAATCTCGGCACTGTCGATCGCCAACCAGGCGAACCAGTCGGTGCTCAAGTTGTTCCCCTAATAGACTTCTTTCTACTGGTACAGGCCAACGACGAAGGCGGCGGGGCAAAAACCCCGCCGTTTTCTTTGGCGCCGCTTTTCGCGCTTAGCCGGGACTTAACCCGCCGCCGCAAATATTGTCGGCAGCCACAAGGATTGCAGCTTGGCCCTCACGATCGAACTCAAACCCGGCGAGCGCGTCATTCTCGGCGACTGCGTCGTCACCAATCGAGGCCGGCGCACCCGCATATCGATCGAAGGCGACGTTCCGATCCTGCGCGAGAAGGACATTCTGGGGCTTAGCGGTGTGGACAGCCCGGCAAAGCGCATCTACTACGCCGTGCAGCTCATCTACACGTCGAAGCGCCCGCAGGACCACCACGAGTTTTATCTCGGGCTGGTCCGTCGAATCCTGAAAGCTGCGCCCAGCACGCGGCCTTACATCGACCGCATCAATAATCGAATCTTAACAGGCGAGCTGTACAAGGCGTTAAAGGAAACGCGCAAGCTGATTGCGTACGAAAAAGGACTGCTCGATCATGCATTACGCCAACAACGCCTATGCGAAAGTAGCCAAGGAAGTGGCGGACCCGCGCGAACTCGAAGCGAGCTTGCTCCTGAAGGCGGCGGCGAAGTTGCAGGCGGCGCATGATTCCTGGCGCGACAAGCCGCCCGACCTCAACGACGCGGTGATGTACAATCGCCGGCTCTGGACGGTGTTCATCGATGCCGTGATGAGCGACGATAACAAGCTTCCAGTCGAGGTCCGCCAGAACATCGCCAATCTCGGCGTGTTCGTCATGGGTGAGATCGTATCGCTGATGAGCAATCCGAAGCCGGATCATTTGACGTCTCTCATCACGATCAATCGCCGCATCGCTGCCGGGTTGCGAAAAAAGGCCTAGCCGCGTCTCGCTGTACCGCGCGTCTCCGCCCGGCGCGGCACTCGGTCGACCTGACCAAGGTCGAGAGACAGCATGGCGGTGTCGCCTTCTATCGCGGCGACTGCCGCGAACTCGATTTTCGTCAAGACCAAGCCGGCCTGAAGCGCGATGCCGTTCAAAGTGAACCGGATCATGCTTTGGATTCGTTGATTGGCCGCATTGTTTACGGCGAACCGACGCTTACTTGGCCGGACAGTGCTGTTAGGCGACCGGCGCCAGATAGTTGACCAGACTGATTTGCGCGAGCCGCGCGGTGACCGACATCGAGGCCGAAAGATTGTTCTGCAACGTCAATATCTGTTCGCCGACCTGAGTTTGATTCACGCCGTCGATGGTCTGCAGCATGTTGGTCAGTGTAGTCTGAGTGAGGGTGTTCAGATCTGAGGCGTTCTTCACTGTCGTCTGCGCATTGGCGAGGTCGGACTCGATGTCGCTGATCTGCTGCGTGCCGGGCTGGCCGCTGAGGTTGGCCGTGACGTGCTGGCTGAGCGCCTGATAGTTGGTCGCCGCATTCGGGTCGGTCGGCGAATACGTAGTCGCGGCAAGAAGCGCCACGTTCGAGATCAGTGTGGTGAGCGCCTGCTCGTTGGCGCGCATGCCGTAGGCGATCGTTATCGAAGGGCCGACCTGGGCGGTCGCGGTGTCGCGGGGCGGCGTGGTTCCGGATTCCCCGGTGTACCAGAACACCGTATTGGCGGTGGTCCCGGCTACCAGCGCGGTAGCCGTCGCAGGGGGCCCGCTCACCCGCAACGGCAGGTTCACATTGTAATCGACAGCTCCGGTCGGGAAGCCCAATGCGGCGCCAATCGCCCCGCCGACCGTGATCGGGCCATTGAAGTTGCTAAGCGCCAGGTAGGCGCTGCCGGCACCCACCGCGGCGCCATCGATAAAAGTCCGAGTGGACGTCGCGGGGTTGTTGAGAGCGCTAACCAGGTTGGCGGCGGTGTTGAATGTGCCGTCAGCCGCCTGCGCATTCTGCGCCACGTAGTAGAAGCTCGACGAGTGCGTGCCGTCGGAAAGCGTCAACGCATCGCCCAGCGAATGGGCCGTGGTCACCAGATTTGTGGCCGTGAGGCCGGTGGACGTAAAGCTGGTGGCGAAGTTGGTCGAGAGGTCGTTGCTGTAGAGCGTAACGCCGCCCGCGCCGTCCGTGAGAGCGGTCGCTCCATGAGCGCCGAAGTTGGTGGTGGCATTCAAAACCGAGATCAAGCCGGCCGCATCGTCGAACGTATTGCCCGAATCGGTGGTGCCGAACGTCGCGGTCACGGCGGT
>DATJYT010000357.1:0-4338 GCA_035499475.1 Xanthobacteraceae bacterium
AGCGCCGCAAAGCCAGCGGATCGGTAGTGCTCCGCTGAATCGAAGGGAAATCTTTACTGTTTGAGCGCCTACTCAGCGGCCGAGCCTGAACCGACCAGAGCAGCCGCACATGCAATTTACAACCAAAGCTCTCATTGTGGCCGCATTGCTCATCGTCGCCGACCAAATCTGGTTTCAAGGCCGCTTAAGTAGCCAGCTGCTGGATCAGGCAAACGGCTTTGGGACGAAGTTCCAATGGGAAATGGCAGCTTGGCTTCATAAGGTTTCCTGAAGCTGCGCCTGCGCTATTCTCCCAGCACCGCCCTGCCCCGTCCCACATTCCATTCGTCGGCGATGCTCAATCGCGACAACTGCACGAGCTCGGCAAACGGTGCGTGCGGCCGGCACGATCCGCAAGACAGCACGGGGATAAGACCGGTGATCGCTGCGTCGGGGTGTAAGCGACGTTTTCAGGCCACGTCCTTGAGCGCTGAGGTGACGGGATAGGCCCACGGCAGGAGTTCGTCGATACGGCTGTTGGGGTGATCGTTGACGATCTTGGTGATCACGTCGGCGAGGTAGGTGTGCGGGTCGATGCCGTTGAGTTTGCAAGTTTCGATCAGCGATGCGATGACCGCCCAATGCTGGCCGCCGCCATCGGAGCCGGCGAACAGCGCATTCTTTCGGTTCAGCGCGATGGGTCGGATGCTGCGCTCCACCACATTGGAATCGATCTCGATGCGGCCGTCGTCGAGGAAGCGGGTGAGACCATCCCAGCGCGACAGCGCATAGCGGATTGCCTCTGCGAGCTTGGTCTTCTGGCTGATCAGGGCGAGCTTGGCGCGCAGCCAGGGTTCTAGGTCATCAATGATCGGTTGGCTCCTGTCCTGGCGGACGGTACGCCGCTCGTCAGCGCCGCGGCCACGGATGTCTTTCTCAATGGCATAGAGACCTGCGATGCGCTCGAGCGCCTCGCTGGCGATCGGCGCCGGGCCGGCGGCTGCGAGTTCGTAGAAGCGGCGTCTGACATGGGACCAGCAGAAGGCGAGCTGCACGTCGCTGCGCTCGGCGAGCACCCGGTAGCCGCCATAGCCATCGACCTGCAAGATGCCCTTGAAACCGGCGAGGTGGGCGATCGGCCGCTCGGCCTTGCGGTCGGGCGCATAGACGTAGGCGATGCCGGGAGGGTCGGTGCCGCCCCAGGGCCGATCATCACGTGCGTAGGCCCAAAGCTGGCCGATCTTGGTGCGCCCGCGGCCGGGATCTAGCACCGGCGCCGTGGTCTCGTCGGCGAACAGCTTGGCCGAACCCTTCAGCGCCGCCAGCAGCCGCTCATGCACCGGCCGCAGCATGAAGGCAGCACGGCCAACCCAGTCGGCCAGCGTCGAGCGGTCGAGCTCGATGCCCTGTCGGGCGTAAATCTGCGCCTGGCGGTACAGTGGAAGATGATCGGCATATTTGGAGACAAGCACTTGTGCCACCGTGGCCTCGGTCGGCAATCCGCCCTCGATCAGCCGCGCCGGCGCTGGCGCCTGCACCACCACGTTCTCGCAAGCACGGCAGGCATATTTGAGGCGGCGGACGACCAGCACACGGAACTGCGCCGGCACGATGTCGAGCCGTTCGCCTGTGTCCTCGCCGATCCGATGCAACGCGTTGCCGCAGCACGGGCACATGAGGTTGTCGATATCGACCACCAGCTCAATGCGCGGCAGGTGCGCGGGAAGCGATCCCCGGTTCAGGCGGCGCTTGGCCGATCGATTTATCCGCTCGGCCGGATTGACCGCATCGCTCTCGGCCTCGCCGCTCGCCGTGACCTGCTCGACGTCTTCGAGCCCGAGCAACATCTGATCTTCAGGCAGCGTCTCGGCGCGGCGCCCGAAGCGATGGCGCTGCAGTTCCTTGATGATCTGGAGAAGCCGCTCGTTGCGGACGCGCTCGGCAATCAGCATCGCTTTGAGCGTGCCGGCATCGTCGGGAAGTCCATCCGCCTCAATGGTCATGGCCGGATTAGAACATGCGTCGCCGTGCGTCGCGAGCGTTTCCGGCGCGCTGATTCACTGTGCCGCAATCATCCCGGCTGCATCGGCGCCGGCGTCTCCCGCGCTGCGTGAACTCGCTTCCAATCCAGCCCCTCCAACAACGCCGAGAGCTCCACAGCCGACAGCCGCATCACGCCATCCTGCATATTTGGCCAGCGGAACTTGCCATCCTCGAGCCGCTTGGCGAACAGACACACGCCGGTGCCGTCCCAGTAAATCAGCTTCACTCGGTCCGCCCGTTTCGCCCGGAACACATAGACCGCGCCCGAGAATGGATCGGCTTTCATGGTCTCGCGCACCAGCGCCGCCAAACCCTCCACTCCCTTGCGGAAGTCGACCGGCTTCGTCGCAACCATCACCCGAACGACGCCCGTCGGACCAATCACGTGCCGGCCTTCAGGGATCGAAGCACCGCCACCACCGTCTTCGCGTCGGCGCCGCGACCGATCCGGACGGTCACGCCTTCAATCTCCACCTCAATGCTTCCACAGTTCCGATCCGCCCGGCGCGTCCGCTTGCGCTGCCGTCGCGCTGCCCGTGCCGGCAACGCCGTCTCCACAACGGCCGGCACGAACTGCGGCGCCTCGCTCTCGGTGCCCACCACAGGCTGGCGCGCTTGCCGGCGCCATGTGAACAATTGCTGCGGTGTCAGCCCATGTCGACGCGCAACATCCGAAACAATGGCCCCAGGAGAAAGCGTCTCCTCAACAATGCGAGCTTTATAATCCGCCGAGAACCGCCGACGTCGGCCAGTTCCGGTGATCACCTCCAGCCGGCGCACAGGCTCCAGCTTAAGCGTATGGTCAAGCATAGACACAAGCCGATCTCCGACTCAGAGATCGTCAAACTTGCCCATCACCGATGTCAGTAACAAGGTGCGGTCAGCACACCGCTTACAGATGAATTGATGTGCTGCACCAAGCAGCTTCTCACGAACAGTGAGGTGGGGGTGCCAAGACGACGAGAGTGTCTTGGCACTACCGGGCGGCACAGCAGCACCAATAGAAGAGCACCGTCGCTTTCAAGACGACGGCGGCGTCGCTCCAACCAGATCCCTCAGCTTGGCAAGCGCCGAGGCGTCTTTTTCCTGATACGCGATCATGCTGGCGAATTTACCGTCCGCCCTCATCAAATAGATGAGGGCGGTGTGATCCATGACATAGCCGCCATCCTCGGTCGGTATCCGCTTGTAATAAACCCGGAACTCCTTCGCGATCTTCGCGACCTGCTCAGGCGTGCCGGTGAAGCCGCGAATATGCTTGTCGAACGACGTTAGATAGGTGTGCATCAATTGCGGCGTATCGCGCTCGGGATCAATGCTGACGAATACGTAGTTGAGCTTGTCCGCGTCGGGACCGAGCTTCTTGATCCAGCGCGACAAGTCCAGCAACGTGGTCGGGCAGACTTCCGGGCAGTAGGTGTAGCCGAAATAGATCGCGGACGGCTTGCCCGCGAGCGTGGCTTCAGTGACCGAGGCGCCGGAGTCGTCAACCAGCGCGAACGGTCCGCCGATCTGCGCAGCAGGGGTGTCTCGGTATGATTGAACCTTGTTGACGCCGACGACGATGGCGAGGATGGCCACGGCGAAGCCGCAGATCCCAGCCATCGTCACTAGTACGACATCGCGGCGCATCACTTCATCTCCATATGACCCGTCTCGCCGCCCTGGCTGCCGGGCATGGTCATGTTGCCCATGCCGCCGTTATCCGGCTTCGCCATGGCCTGTACCGGCACGGTGACCGAAATATTCCCGGCTTTCTCGAATTTAAGGGTCAGCGGAAATGATTCGCCGGCCTTGAGGGGCTTCTTCAATCCAATCAGCATGACATGATAGCTGCCGGGTTTGAGCGTCACCGACCCATCGGCAGGGACCGGCAAGCCTCCGGTAAGCTCGCGCATTTGCATGACGCCGTTGACGACCGTCATTTCGTGGATTTGCAGCTTGTCGGCAACGTCCGACGATGCGCCGACGAGGCGGTCGACGGCATGGCTCTTATTATCGAGCGTCATGTAGACCGCGCCGGTCTGAGCACCTGCAGGTGTGGCCCGCGCATAGGGTTGTTCCACGGCGATGGACGGTCCCGTTCCTTGCGCGAAGGCGGGCGAAGCGGCGGCGATCAGCACCGCCAGAACGGTAAAGCTTTTCGACAGATAGCGCATGATGTTCTCCATTGGCGCATGAGTGATCGCTCCACGCAGTGGAGCGGGGATTTCAGCGTCAGACGGAGAACGCGGGAGGAGCGCGAGGCTCGCCGTACCTGTGGCGGAACTGAGGGACGAACTTCCCGCTGCTGAGGGGCTTCAAAGTCGCAGCAAT
>DATJYT010000358.1:0-2631 GCA_035499475.1 Xanthobacteraceae bacterium
TGTGTGTGTGAGCTTTTCGTCTTCCTGTCGCTTGGCCTCGCGCACTGCGACCGGATCTTGGCCCTGATCGAGCAGCTTTTCCGCGCCGTGGCGCTTTCGCGCGCGGCCTTGAGTCCTACGCCGGGAAAGGTGCCAAAAGACATATTTTTGCGCTTGCCGCCGAAACGGTAGCGGTAGAGCCATAGCTTGGTCCCATTCGGCCGCACCACGACGCTCAGGCCCTGGCCGTCGGCAATCGCATATTCCTTGTCCAACGGCGTCGCATTGCGGATTTTTGCGTCGCTCAGTTCATCCATGGGAAGGCACCCTCGCAATCGGGCGGCCAGCCAGTGTACCCGGCTCTTCCAGTGTACCCGGCTCTTCCAGTGTACCCACAGTGTACCCGGAGACGCCGGATGCCATCGGACGGTCGCGAACCGTACCGGGCGTCAATATATGGCGAAACGCCTGATTTTACGAGGGTTCTTGCTGATCGGCGAACGGGCGTGGACGAAAAAGAACTGGGCCGGAAAGCCCAATGGTGCCCAGGGGCGGAATCGAACCACCGACACTGCGATTTTCAGTCGCATGCTCTACCAACTGAGCTACCTGGGCATCCCGCGAATGGTCCTTTCAGGAAGGACCGGCGAGCCGGCGGGTTATAGTGGCCTCGAGCCGCTGTGTAAACTGCGCGGAGCGTGCCCGGCGTAGCCCGCCAGGGCGAAGCAGGGCTATTCCTCAACTCATTGGCAAACAACGTCTATTTCTCGTCCTCTTCGTCGTTCTCGGAGCCGGGAACGACGTAGGTGCCGCTCAGCCAGCGGTTGAGGTCGACATCCCGGCAGCGCGGCGAGCAGAACGGCCGCGACGCCTCCTGCGCCTGCTTGCCGCAGATCGGGCACGTCCGCGCCTTGCCCGGGGCGCGCGCGGGCCTGTCAGCCTCCGCCGGCATTGAGCCAGCCGAAGCGGATCGGAAAGCCTTCGCCGCCGAGCAGCGTCACCGATTCATAGAGCGGCAGTCCGACCACGTTGGAATAGGAGCCGACCAACTTCACCACGAACGAGCCTGCGATGCCCTGCACGCCATAGCCGCCGGCTTTGCCGCGCCATTCGCCCGAGCCGATATAGGCCTGGATATCGTCTTCGGAGAGGCGCTTGAAGCGCACGCGAGTCTCGACCAGGCGCTGGCGGAAGGTTTCGCGCGGTGTCACCAGGCAGATCGCGGTATAGACGCGATGATTGCGGCCCGAGAGCAGCCGCAAGCACTGCGAGGCTTCGTCCACCAGGTTGGCTTTCGGCAAGATGCGGCGGCCGACCGCCACCACGGTGTCGGCTGCGAGTATGAAGGAGCCGCGCAGTTCGTCGTCGAGCTGCACCGATTTCAGCGCCGCATCCGCCTTCGCCCGCGCCAGGCGATTGGCGCAGGCGCGCGGCAATTCGCCCCGCCGCGGGGTCTCGTCGACGTCGGCCGGGCGCAGCGCGTCGGGCTCGATGCCGGCCTGGTTGAGCAGGGCCAGGCGACGCGGCGAACCGGAAGCAAGAACCAATTTGGGGCGGCCAAGCATGCGGGGGTTTGGTGGGGAATCGGGTGAGCGCGCGCGGAACGTATCGGATGGGCCTTGCTTTCACAACCCGTCGCGGCCGACCCCGGAGCCATTGATATTACTGCATTATGTCAGCCGCTCGCCGCCGGCACCTTGGAAAACCGCCGGCGGATGCGCATCGACAGCGCGTCGCAGACCTCGCGATAGGCGGCAAGCTTCTGGTCGCGGCTGCCCTCGGTCGTGGTCGGGTCGTGCGTCGGCCAATATTCCACGTCGGCGGCGAGCGTCCGCGTCAGATCCAGCGCCTTGTGATGCGCCTCCGGCGACAGCGTGACGATCAGGTCGAAATTCAGACCCTCCCAGTCCTCGAGCTCCTCGAAGGTGATCGGCCTGTGCTTCGAGATATCCTGCCCGAGCTCGGCCATCACGGCGACCGCAAACGGATCAAGCTCGCCCTTCTTGACGCCGGCGGAGCGGACATAGAGCGCGTGCGGAAACATCTGCTGCAACAGGCTCTCGGCCATCGGCGAGCGCACGCTGTTGAAGGCGCAGGCGAACAACACCGATTGCGGGTTGCGCGTCCGCGAGGCCGCCATCGCTACGCTCTCTCTGACTTTGATTCGCGCATGATCTCCGCGCAAACGCGTTCCGCGTTTGTCGCGAGGGAAAACCGGCTTCCACTTTTCGGAATCATGCTCGTTTTTGTTCGGGGCATGGCCTTTTCGGAAAACCGCTTCACGCTTTTCAGGGCCACGCCCTACCCTTTCCAGTGCAGGACGGTGATCAGCGTGAACAGACGGCGCGCGGTCTCGAAATCGAGGCGCACCTTGCCTTTGAGGCGTTCCTGGAGCGTACGCGAACCTTCGTCATGGATCCCGCGGCGACCCATGTCGATGGCCTCGATCTTGTCCGGCGTCGCGGTGCGGATCGCCTGATAATAACTGTCGCAGATCATGAAATAGTCTTTGACGATGCGGCGGAACGGCGTCAGCGACAACAGATGCGCAACAACAGGCGTGCCGTCCTCGCGACGGATATCGAACATCAGCCGGTTGCCGGTAATGCCGAGATGCAGCGTGAACGGGCCATTGGCCTCATGGCCGTCGGG
>DATJYT010000359.1:0-3312 GCA_035499475.1 Xanthobacteraceae bacterium
ACCGGATAGCCGATCTCGTCGGCGATCTTCTCGGCATGCTTGTCGTCCTCGATGACGCCGAGATAGCCCGGCACGGTCGCGACCTTGGCGGCGGCCGCGGCCTTCTTGCTTTCGATCTTGTCGCCCATGGCGCCGATCGCCTTGGGGTTCGGCCCGATGAAGACGATACCGGCTTGAGCGAGTGCCTCGGCAAAGGCTTCGCGCTCGGAGAGGAAGCCATAGCCCGGATGCACCGCCTCGGCGCCGGTCTCCTTGCAGGCGGCGACGATTTTATCGATGACAAGATAGCTTTGCGCCGCGGGCGGCGGCCCGATCAGCACAGCCTCGTCGGCCATCTCGACATGGAGCGCGTCGCGGTCGGCTTCGGAATAGACTGCGACGGTCGAAATTCCCATCCGCCGCGCGGTCTTTATGATCCGGCAGGCGATCTCGCCGCGATTGGCAATCAGGATTCGCTTGAACATTCCGGATATGAATCCCGCGGGCCGGCCTATTCGCTTTGCGGCGCTGCCGCACAAAAGTCAATCACGACCAAGGGCTGGCTTTCGTCCGGCATCAATCGACGTGGACGTTGGCCTTTTCCACAACGACACGATAGATCGCCGCCTCGTGTTTGACGCGGGCGTCGAGTTCGGCAGCGGTCGAAGGGATCGTCACCACGCCGCCGGCCGCGAAGCGCTCCTTGATGTCGGGAAGGTTGAGCACCTTGACCACCTCGGCGTTGAGCTTGTCGAGGATCGGTTGCGGCGTGCCCTTGGGCGCCAGCAGCAGCGTCCAGTTCGACATATTCACCTCGCCGGCGCCTTCGGCCTGCAGGGTCGGCCATTCCGGATTGAGCGGCGAACGCTTGGCGGTGGTGATGGCGAGCACGCGCACGCTGCCGTTTTGCAGGTGCGGCGCAACCGACGAGCTGGCCAGGACGGCGAGCGGAACGTCGCCGGCGACCAGCGCTTGCGCCGCCGGTGCGCCGCCCTTGTAGGGAACGTGCACGAACTTGGTGCCGGTATTGAGCGCTATCGATTCCAGCACAAGCTGGTTGATACTGCCGTAACCGGGCGTGCCGACGTCGAGCACGCCGGGCTGCGCCTTGGCAGCGGCAACGACGTCGGCGACGGATTTGTAGGAGCTTGCGCCGTGCACTGCGAGCACCATGGGCGCGTCGCTTACCGACGTGATCGGCGCAAAATCCCTGCCAAAGTCATAAGGGATTTGCTTGAACAGCGCCGGATTGATGGCAACGTCGCCGACCGTGCACATCACCAGCGTATAGCCATCGGGCGCCGCATGGGCGGTCGCTTCCATGGCGATGAAGCCGCTGCCGCCGGGACGATTTTCGACCGCGACTTGCTGGCCCCAGTCGTCGGTCATCTTGGCGCCGACGAGGCGTGCCGCGATGTCGGCGATGCCGCCCGGCGCGTAGGGGACCAGGATGCGGATCGGCCGTAGCGGATAGTCGTCGGCGCGGACCGGCGCTGCGGCGAGCGCACCCAGCACGGCAATTGCATAAATGATGCACGCCGCCAAACGCTTCACGCAAAAGTATCTTCTACTCATGTCGGTGCCCCGTCTTGTCCTGTCTCGGGTGTGATTATCTCGGCCCCTCGATCAAACTCCATATTCCTCGCGCCGTCCTAATGCCGCAGGTAGAGCGACAGGATCAGCGCCAGCGCCAAAAGCGCGGACACGCCCTGCCAGAACCGCAGCGGATTGCGTTCATAAAGCGTCTGCGGCCGCTGCACGACGAGCGGCGCGCGCGCCGGTCCAGTCTCCATCTCCACCGCAAATTCGATCATGTCGCCGAAGCGTTCGGCGGGATCGAGGGCGATGGCGCGCGCCAGCGCAGCCTGAAGCCAAGCCGGAAGATCGGGCCGCAGATCGCCGAGCGGCGTCGGCCGCTTTCGTCGCGGCGGACTGGTGGCATCGATATTGCCGTAGGGGAATTCGGCGGCGAACGCGCGGTACATCGTCACCCCCAGGGCATAAATATCGGTCGCCTCATTGCCAGCTTCGCCGGAAAACATCTCTGGAGCCATGTAGCCGACGGTGCCGGGAATATCTTCCGGCGGAAAATCCTCCATTCCTGGAACGCGCACGACACCGAGATCGATCAGCTTGAGCGATCCGCCGGCTTCGAGAATGACGTTATCCGGCTTGATGTCGCGATGAATGATGCCGGCTCGGTGCAGCGAGGCGGTGCCGCGCGCGAGCTTGATCGCGATATTGCGCCCTTCCTCGAGACCGACCTGCGGCCGCCGCGCGATCCGCGTCGACAGCAACTCGCCGGGATAAAGCGGCATCACGGTGTACAGCGCCGTCTGCCGACCGGGAGGCAGCTCGATGGTGCGGCCGACCCATGGGCTGTTGATGCGGGCGCCAACCCAGGCCTCGCGCACGAAGGCGGCACGGTAGGTGGCATCCGAGGCGACCTGGGGTTTTGGAAACTTCAGCACCACCTCGCCGCCCTCGACCTCGTCGACCGCGCCGAACAGACGCGTATAGCGGCCGTCGGACACCAGCACTTTAAGCACGAAGCCGTCGATGGTCTCACCATCGACCGGCACCGGGATCAACGGCAATTGCATGATGGCGGCGCCAATATCGGCCGATTCCGCGGTCGGCAACTCGACTACATCAACCACCAGCGCCGTGGCGTTATCGGTGCCGCCGGCATCCAGCGCGGCTGCAACCAGTGCGCGGGCGGAATCTTCAGACGCCGAACGCTCGCGAAGAATATCGGCCACGGTCTCCGCGGTCAGGAAAGCGTGGACCCCATCGCTGCACAGCAGGAAGCGGTCATGCAGCGCTACCGGCTGGCTGGCGTAATCGAGCCGCACCTCGGTCTCGACGCCAAGCGCGCGAGTCAGAATGTTCGAGCGTGCGGGGCCACCTTCGGGGCTTTCCCGCACGTGATCGGTGGTCAGGCAGATCAGACGATCACCGCGCAGCCGATAGACGCGGCTGTCACCGACGTGAAGCACATGCGCAATGCGTCCGCGCAGCACCAGCGACGTGAATGTGCATCCCATCCCCGCGAGATCGGGATCACGCTTGCCTTGCCCGTAGAGCCAGCCGTTGAGCGAGCTGATGACGATGGCGGCGGCACGACGCACCTCCATCGTCTCCGGCAGATCGCAAAAGCCGTCGAGAAAGCCACGCACGGCGGTTTCCGCGGCGACGCGGCCGCCCTTGGCGCCGCCGATGCCATCGGCGAGCGCGGCCACCACGTCGCGACGAGGCCGCGGCAGTTCCCAGCCGAAAACCGCGCCGGCGAAATCTTCGTTTTGCTTGCGCGGTCCGGTTTCGGAGGCGAAC
>DATJYT010000360.1:0-4363 GCA_035499475.1 Xanthobacteraceae bacterium
ATGACGGAATCCATCGCGACGACAAAGTCGAATTTGCCGAGCGTCGGATCGAGCATGTCGCCGGCGGTGAAGCGGATGGCGCGCGGACTGACGTCGGCTGGAACGCGGCCGCTCGCGATCTGGACAAGAGCCGGCGAGATATCGACGGCGACGACATCGGCGCCACGGCGCGCAACATCGATCGACAGCGCGCCGGTGCCACAACCCGCGTCGAGCAGACGCGCGCCACGCAGATCCTGCGGCAACCAGGAAAGAAGCGTTTGCCGCATCTCGTCGCGGCCGGCGCGAACGGTGGCGCGGATGCGGCCAAGCGGCGCATCGGAGGTCAGCCGCGACCAGGCGGCGATCGCCGTGCGGTCGAAATAGGTCTCCAGCTCGTTCCGCCTTTGGAGATATTGCGCAGTGGTTGTCATCAGTCGAATCCCAACAAATCGAAGATGTCACGATCTTTCAGCGGAACGGCGTTCATCGGCTCCACGCCCGCCAACAACGACGCCGCAAGCCGCAGATATTCGTTCTGCACGGCCTGTACGTCCGCCGAGGGCTCCATTTCGAACAGGGTCGACTTCTTCAGCCGGCTTTTGCGGATGACGTCGAGGTCCGGGAAGTGCGCGACCGTCTTCAGTCCGGTCTTCTCGTTGAACTTGTCGACCTGATCGGTGCCGGCGCTGCGATTGACGATCACGCCGCCCAAGCGGACCGGATAGTTGCGCGACTTGGCCTGTATCGCCGCCACGATGCGGTTCATCGCGAAGATCGAGTCGAAATCGTTAGCCGCGACGATCAGCGCGCGGTCGGCGTGCTGCAATGGCGAGGCAAATCCGCCGCAAACGACATCGCCGAGCACATCGAAGATCACCACATCGGTGTCTTCGAGCAGATGATGCTCCTTGAGCAGCTTCACGGTCTGACCGACCACATAGCCGCCGCACCCGGTACCGGCCGGCGGGCCCCCGGCTTCAACGCACATCACCCCGTTGTAGCCCTGATAGACGAAGTCCTCGGGCCGCAACTCCTCGGCGTGGAAATTCACCTGTTCGAGAACGTCGATCACCGTTGGCACCAACCGTTTGGTCAGCGTGAACGTCGAGTCGTGCTTGGGATCGCACCCGATCTGAAGCACGCGCTTGCCGAGCTTGGAGAAGGCGACCGACAGGTTCGAGGAGGTCGTGCTCTTGCCGATACCGCCCTTGCCGTAGACCGAAAATACTTTCGCCGTGCCGATGACGAGATTGGGATCCATCTGCACCTGCACGCTGCCGGCGCCGTCTGGTCGGCGGACGTGCGATGTTGCGGCCGGTTGTCGGATTGGAATGTTCATGCAGCAACTCCCACGCCTTCGAGGCGATCTTCAAACTGCTCACCGGCTTTACGCAGGATTTCGAGCATGGCCTGGTCCGGCGACCAAAAATTGCGCTCGTGCGCCTCGATCAGCCGGTTGGCGATCTTGGCCGACGCGGCCGGGTTCAGCGCGGCAAGACGCTCGCGCATCGCGCCGTCAAGCACGTACGTCGTGGTGATCTGCTGATAGACCCATGGCGCAACCTGCCCCGTGGTGGCGGACCAGCCGACGGTGTTCGTCACATGCGACTCGATCTGGCGGACGCCTTCGTAGCCGTGAGCGAGCAGCGCCTCGTACCATTTCGGATTGAGCGTGCGGGTCCGCGTTTCCAGCGCGACCTGCTCCGATAGTGTACGCACGGTACCTTCACCCCGCGTCTGGTCGCCGATATAGACCGGAGCGGCCTCGCCGCGCGCCCGCTTTACGGCCCGGCTGATGCCGCCCAGTGTGTCGAAATAGTGATCGACCGTGGTGACGCCGAGTTCGACGGAATCGATGTTCTGATAGGCCGCGTCGACACCAGCAAGCACGTGACCGAGCAGTGCGTCATGGCGAACCGGCCGGCCATCGGTACCGTAGGCGAATCCCTTGCGGCGGGTATAGGCCTCGGCGAGCTCCTGCTCGTCGGTCCACGCGCCGCAGTCGATCAAATGATTGACGTTGGCGCCGTAAGCACCCTCGGCGTTGCCGAAAACGCGCAACGCGGCTTCCTTGAGATCGCCGCCATGCTTTGCCTGATAATCTAGCGCGTGCTTGCGGACGAAATTCTGCGCAACCGGCTCCTCCGCACTGGCAGCAAGCAAGGAGGCCTCGGCCAGTAGTCTGGTTTGCAGCGGCATCAGGTCACGGAAAATCCCAGACAGCGTCATGACGACGTCGATGCGCGGACGGCCGAGCCGCTCGAGCGGGATCAGTTGTGCGCCGGCGAGCCGGCCATAGCTGTCGCGGCGCGGCTCGGCGCCGAGCAACCAAAGTGCCTGCGCGATCGGCGACCCTTCGGTCTTGAGATTGTCGGTACCCCACAGCACCAGCGCTACTGTTTCAGGTAGCGCCTTTGCTTCACCCCTATAGCGCGCCAGCAGCCTGTCGGCCTGGCGGGCACCATCCTGGACCGCGAAGGCGCTTGGGATGCGGAAGGGGTCGAACCCATGCAGATTGCGGCCCGTCGGCAGGACCTCCGTGTTACGCAGCAAGTCCCCGCCAGGCACGGGACGGATATAACCGCCATCGAGCGCGTGGATGATGGCGGGAGTTTCGTGATCCATCGCCAGCAGCGCATCGAGCGAGGCACGTTGCGCGGTCTCGATAATGCCCGCGGCGTCGAGCAGCTCGGCGCGTTCAGCCGTGGCTGGCGACGCACCGATCACATGCAGCCCATGCGGGATCAGCGAATACTCAAGCTCGAGGACGCTATCATTGAGCGCCATAACGCGTGCAGCCGCGTCGGCTCCCCACGCGGGCTCTGCCTCGGCAAGATCGACGGCAGCGGCCTGCGCCTGGATCAGCGCCAGAGCATCGGTGCGCTCGGTTTCGCCTGCGTCGGGCGCCTTTGACCGCCACGAGTCGAGCGAAGACTTCAAGTCGGCAAGGCCCTTGTAGAGACCGGCCTTCGCAATCGACGGCGTCAGATAGCTGATCAGCGTGGCCGCGGCGCGGCGCTTGGCAAGCGCTCCTTCCGACGGGTTGTTGGAGGCATAAAGGTAGAAATTAGGCAGGTCGCCAATCAGCCGGTCAGGCCAGCACTCGCCAGAGAGGCCGACCTGCTTGCCGGGCATGAATTCGAGTGCACCATGGGTGCCGAAATGCAATACGGCGTGGGCACGGAAATCCTCCCTGATCCATCGGTAGAACGCGGCAAAGGCATGCGTCGGCGCAAATCCGCGCTCGAACAACAACCGCATTGGATCGCCTTCGTAGCCGAAGGCGGGCTGCAGGCCGACGAACAGATTGCCGAACTGCTCTCCGAGCACCAGGATATTTCCGCCATCGGTCTGATGACGCCCCGGCGCCGCGCCCCACTGCTTCTCGATCTCGGCAAGCCAGCGTTCGCGGCGGACATAATTGTCGACCGGAATCCGGGCTACGACATTGGCGTCCGTCCCGAACCGCTGCGCATTTCCCTTGAGCACACAAGCACGGAGATCCTCGACCGTTGCGGGAACGTCGACCGTGTAGCCGGATGCGCTCAACGACTTCATGGTGTTGTGCAGGGACTCGAACACCGAAAGATAAGCGGCCGTGCCGGCGCTGCCGCCATTGGGTGGGAAGTTGAACAGCACCACCGCAAGCCGGCGCTCGGCCCGCGCGCTTTTGCGCAGCGCCACCAGCTTTGCCACGCGCGCCGCGAGCGCAGCCGCGCGCTCGGGGATAACGGCCATGTCGTGGCCGGCATCGACGATCGACGAACGGCCGCCAAAGGTCATTGGCCCGATCGCCCCGTCGAGCTCCGGGATCGCGACCATCATGGTGGCCTCGACTGGCGTCAGCCCACGCGTATCCTCCTGCCATCGCTCCACGGTCTGGAATTCGAGCGGATGCGCGGCGATGTAGGGAACGTCGAGCCCGGCCAGTGTCACCTCGGCTGCCCGGACATCGTTGTAGGCAGGGCCTCCCACCAGCGAGAAGCCGGTCAGGGAAACGACGGCGTCCACCGTCGCGACGCCATCGTTCATGAAATATTGCGCGATCGCGGGCCGCGAATCGAGGCCGCAAGCGAAAGCCGGAACGACCCTCAGGCCCTTCGCCTCCAGCGCATCCAAAACCCCATCATAATGAGCCGTATTGCCGGCCAGCAGATAGGAGCGCATCAACAGCACGCCGACGCGCCCCGTAGCCTTCGGCGCTGCGGGAAGCTCGTCCAGCCGTGTGACGATCCTCCTAGCAAGCCGATGATGATAGAGACCGAGGTCCGGATACACGACAGGCTCAGCGGCTTGTATCTTTCCGCGTAGACCGGACCGTGGACCGTCCGCGTAGCGGCCGATCAGGAATCGGACAAGGCTCGCGAAATTCTGCTCCGAA
>DATJYT010000361.1:0-5048 GCA_035499475.1 Xanthobacteraceae bacterium
CTCAACATCCCGATCCTCGCGCTGTCGCAATTGTCGCGGCAGGTCGAGGCCCGCGAGGACAAACGGCCGCAACTCGCCGATTTGCGCGAGTCGGGTTCGATCGAGCAGGACGCCGACGTGGTGCTGTTCGTGTTCCGCGAGGAATATTACCACCAGATGCGCAAGCCCACCGAGGCGAATCGGGAAAAGTTCTCCGAATGGCTCGCCGAGGGCGAGCGCGTCGAGGGCAAGGCCGAGGTGATCATCGGCAAGCAGCGCCATGGCCCGACAGGCACGGTCGAGCTCCAGTTCGAGGCTGCCGTCACCCGCTTCGCCAACCTCGATACGATTCACGAGTCGAGTTTTTGAGCGGCGCGAGACTGCATATCCCGTTCGATCGCCCCGCGCTCTCAATCCGCGCTTTCACTGAGATTATTAATCGAGATTATTATAAACCTTTACCACCGCCTTGGCGCCGGTCATAAGGCGGCCCATGGTCGCCGTAGAACCGCTTGCCGATTCGGCGGGAACTCAGGCAACCGCCGAAACCGGCGGCACGCTGACGATCGATCTCGACGCCATCGAGGCCAATTGGCGGACGCTCGCGCACCAAGCGCTCACGGCGGAATGTGCGGCCGTCGTCAAAGCCAACGCCTATGGCCTTGGGCTGGAACCGGTCACGGCGAAGCTCGCCAAGGCCGGCTGCAAGACATTCTTCGTCGCCGACCTCGCCGAAGCACGCCGCGTACGCGCGCGCGCGCAGGATGCCGCGATCTATGTGCTCGACGGCTGCTCGCCGGAAGGCTTGTCGGCGTTCATCGAGATCAGGGCGCAGCCGGTCATCAACAGCATGACCGAGCTTGCGGAATGGGATGCCTTCGTCGCCGCGCAAAGCTGGCAGGGCGGCGCGGCGCTCCACGTCGATACCGGCATGAACCGGCTTGGCATATCGGCCGAAGAAGCGGCCGCGCTCGCACCGCGCGTCCAGACGCCCAATCACGGCATCACGCTGGTGATGAGCCATCTCGCCTGCGCCGAAACGCCGGATCATCCCTTGACGGTGAATCAGATCAAGCTGTTTCGCGAAGTGCGCATGCTCTATCGCGGCATTCCCGCCTCGCTTGCCAATTCCTCCGGCATCTTCCTCGGCGACGCCGCGCACTGCGACGTCGTGCGGCCCGGCGCCGCGCTTTACGGCGTCAACCCGACGCCCGGCCGTCCCAATCCCATACGCGGCGTCGTCGAACTCGCCGGTCGCATCCTTCAGGTGCGCAAGGTCGCGCAGGGCGAGACCGTCGGCTATGGCGCGACGTGGTCGGCGAAGCGTCCGTCGCAGATCGCGGTCGTGGCGCTCGGCTATGCCGACGGCCTGCTGCGATCCGCAAGCGGCGGCGACCATGGCGCCGCTGCGATGATCAGCGGCCAGCGCTGCCCCTTTGTCGGGCGAATTTCGATGGACTCGGTTTGCGTCGATGCCACGGACCTGCCCAATGGCGCGGTCCGCCGCGGCGACTTCGCCACCATCATCGGCGCGGACATCACCATCGACGACTTCGCCGCCGCCTCCGGAACGAACGGCTACGAAATTCTCACCCGGCTCGGCACGCGTTGCCATCTTATATATCGCGGTGCATGACACCGACGCGGGATAGCGGGGCTTGAGATGGCGGCCCGGGCGCAAAACTACGTTTGCCAGAACTGCGGCGCGGCTTCGGCGCGCTGGGCCGGCCGCTGCGAGGCCTGCGGCGCGTGGAATACGCTCGTCGAGGAAGGCGCCGTCGCGCCGCGGCGCTCGTCGCGCAAAGGCCGCCTGTTCGTCATCGAGCCGCTCAAGGGCGAGACCCACGAGGCGCCGCGGCTGGCATCCGGCATGGCCGAATTCGATCGCGTCACCGGCGGCGGCCTGGTGCGCGGCTCGGTGCTTCTTCTCGGCGGCGATCCCGGCATCGGCAAATCGACGCTGCTATTGGAGGTCGCGGCCATCTATGCGCGGGCGCGGCAACGCGCGGTCTACATTTCGGGTGAAGAGGCTGTGGCGCAGGTCAGGCTGCGCGCCGAGCGGCTCGGCCTTACCGATGCCGCGGTCGAGCTTGCCGCCGAGACTTCGGTCGAAGACATTGTCGCGACCCTCTCGCAGGGACCGACGCCGCGGCTTCTGGTCATCGATTCGATCCAGACCATGTGGACGCAAACCGTCGAAGCCGCGCCCGGCACGGTGACGCAGGTTCGCGGATCGGCCGCCGAACTTATCCGTTTTGCCAAAAGCACCGGCGCGGCCGTGATCCTGGTCGGCCATGTCACCAAGGACGGGCAGATCGCCGGCCCTCGGGTCGTCGAGCACATGGTCGACGCCGTACTGTCGTTCGAGGGCGAAGGCTCGCACCAATTCCGCATCCTGCGCGCCATCAAGAACCGCTTCGGACCCACCGACGAGATCGGCGTCTTCGAGATGACCGGCGCGGGCTTGCGCGAAGTCGCCAACCCGTCCGAATTGTTTCTCTCTGAGCGCGATCTGGGCAGCCCCGGCACGGCGGTTTTTGCCGGCATCGAGGGCACCCGGCCCCTGCTGGTCGAAATTCAGGCGCTGGTGGCGCCAACCACGCTCGGCACGCCGCGCCGCGCCGTGGTCGGATGGGACCAGAGCCGGTTGTCGATGGTCTTGGCCGTGCTTGAGGCGCACTGCGGCGTGCGGCTATCCGGTCACGACGTTTACCTGAACGTTGCCGGAGGACTGCGCATCCAGGAGCCCGCCGCCGATGTCGCCGCCGCCGCGGCTCTGGTCTCCTCGCTTGCCCATGCGCCGCTCCCCGCCGACGCGGTCTATTTCGGCGAAGTCTCGCTCTCGGGCGCGGTGCGGCCGGTGGCGCAGACCGCCGCGCGGCTCAAGGAAGCGCAAAAGCTCGGCTTCAAAGGAGCCATCGTGCCCGAGGCGGCGCGCACCGAGGCGCCCGACGGCATATCGCTCACCACGGTCGGCAATCTTACCAACCTCGTCGCCGACATCGCGCGCGACGGTGCGCCGGCGCTGCGCCGCGTCGGCCGTCCGGACGGCTGATCCCCTGGTAAACGGAACGTTAATGGGCGATATCGGGCCTTAACGCGCGCCATCTGTTGACGCCGCGAGAAGACGGATGACGCCGCCTCCAGGGGCGGCTATACACCCGGCGGACCTCAGCCCTCCGGCTCACCCTCGCCTCGGGTTCGCGCGAACCATGCCGATCACGCTGCTCGATATCGTGCTTCTCGTCGTGATGCTGATTTCGGGGCTGCTCGCGATGGTCCGTGGCTTCATGCGCGAGGTGCTGTCGATCACGGCCTGGATTTTGGCCGCTGGTGCCACCCTCTATTCCTACGGCAAGCTCCTTCCGCTCGCCAAACAGTATTTCAACAACGACATCATCGCCGCGGTCGCCGTCGTGGGCGGCGTGTTTCTGGCGACGCTTCTCGTGGTCTCCGTCATCACCGTGCGGATTTCCGACATGGTGCTTGACAGCCGCGTCGGCGCGCTCGACCGCACGCTGGGCTTTCTGTTCGGCCTGGCCCGCGGCCTCGTGATCGTGGTCGTGGCGTTCCAGTTCTTCACCTGGCTCGTTCCCGACCGCAGCCAGCCGGAATGGGTGAGAGGCGCCAAGTCGCGCGTCGTCCTTGCCGGAACCGGGCAGTGGCTCATGTCGATGTTGCCGGACGATCCCGAGAGCACCATCTTAAAGAAGCTGAAACGGCCGCGCCCCGACGACACCGACAGTCCCGAGCCGCCCGCGGATCAGCATGGCGCGCTTGCCAATCCCGCCGACAACCGGGCGGACGCCGGTTATGATCGTTCGACGCGAATCGAGATGCAGCGGCTGTTCAACGCCGGGGGAACAGCCCATTGAGCAACCGGAGGGCTGATGACCGCACCTGAAACCGCCCTCCTCGACCTGGACGAGGACCGGCTCCGCGAAGAGTGCGGCGTGTTCGGCATCTTCGGTCATCCGGACGCGGCGGCCATCACCGCGCTTGGCCTTCATGCCTTGCAGCATCGCGGCCAGGAAGCCGCCGGCATCGTTTCCTTCGACGGCAAGCGTTTCCATTCCGAGCGGCGCCTCGGCCTGGTGGGAGATGCTTTTTCGGGGCGCGAGGTCATCGATCGGCTGCCCGGCACCGCCGCGGTCGGCCATGTGCGCTATTCGACCACCGGCGAGACCATCCTGCGCAACGTGCAGCCGTTGTTTGCCGAGCTCAACGCCGGCGGCTTTGCCGTCGGCCACAACGGCAACCTCACCAACGGCCTGACGCTGCGCCGCCAGCTCGTGCGCGAAGGCGCCATGATGCAGTCGACGACCGACACCGAAGTGATCCTGCATCTGGTGGCGCGCTCGCACCGCAACCGCTTCGTCGATCGTTTCATCGAAGGCCTGCGCATGCTCGAAGGCTCCTACGCCTTCGTCGGCCTCACCAACAAGAAGCTGGTCGGCGCGCGCGACCCGCTCGGCATCCGGCCACTGGTGCTCGGCAAGCTCGACGGCTGCCCGATCCTCGCGTCGGAAACCTGCGCGCTCGACATCATCGGCGCGCAATATGTGCGCGACGTCGAGAACGGCGAGATCCTCATCTTCGACGACGACGGCGCGCATTCGCACAAACCGTTCCTGCCGATGGCGCCGCGGCCCTGCATCTTCGAATACATCTATTTCGCGCGGCCGGATTCGATCATCGGCGGCCGCAGCGTCTACGACGTGCGCAAAGCCTGCGGCGCCGAGCTCGCGCGCGAAGCGCCCGCCACCGCCGACGTCGTCATTCCGGTGCCGGATTCCGGCGTGCCGGCGGCGATCGGCTATGCGCAGGAATCCGGCATCCCCTACGAGCTCGGCATTATCCGCAATCACTATGTCGGCCGCACCTTCATCGAGCCGACCCAGCACATCCGCCAGCTTGGCGTGCGCCTTAAGCACAGCGCCAACCGCGCCGTGGTCAGCGGCAAGCGCATCGTGCTGATCGACGATTCCATCGTGCGCGGCACCACGTCGGTGAAGATCGTGCAGATGATGCGCGACGCCGGCGCCCGCGAGGTGCATTTCCGCATCGCC
>DATJYT010000362.1:0-2440 GCA_035499475.1 Xanthobacteraceae bacterium
GGGCAGGTCGGCAAGATGGTCAACAATCTCATCCTGTGGGCCTGCATCTCGGCGAACGACGAGGGGCTCAAGCTCGGCAACAAGCTCGGCGTCGAACGCGACGCGTTGCGCGAAGCCTTGGTGGCGTCGAGCGCCAGCAACTGGGCGCTCGCCTCGCGCATCGAGGAGCAGCCGATGCCGTGGGCCGAGAAGGATATGACGATCGTGCTCAAGGAAGCCGATCAGTTGCGCATGAGCGTGCCGCTCTGCGGCGTCGTCAAGGAAGTCGTGAAGACCGTGAAGTTCGAGCACAACTGGCCGACGCCGCACGAACCGGGCAGCGATATCTGATTCGTCCTTAAGACTTTCGGGGCATTGCCGGTAATTCGATTACCGTGGCCGCACCACGGTATCGATCAGCGCCGGCTTGCCGGCCTTGACCTGCGCGATGGCGCGCTTGAGCGCGGCGGCGATGTCGGCGGGCTTCTCGATTGGACCTTCGGCGTACCAGCCCATGCTTTTCGCCATGGTTGCGAAATCCGGTTCCGGGCCGGTGATGTCCTGCGCGATATAGGCGCGCTCGACCGGCGTGCCGCGATGGTTCGCGACTCTGATCTGATGCTCCCAGTCGTTGTAATAGGCGCGGTTGTTGTACATCACGATCAGCATCGGGATGTTGTTCTTGGAAGCGCTCCAGAGCGCACCGGCGTCGAACATCAGGTCGCCGTCGGGCTGGATATCGACCACGAGCCGTTTCTTGTCGCGATGCGCCAGCGCCACGCCGACTGACGTGCCGATCTGGGTGCCGGTGCCGAGCGCCTGGCCGCAATGGCGATAGGCCTTCTCGAAGTCCCAGAGCTTGTAGCACCACTCCTGCAGATTGGCGCCGGTGAGCACCCAGTCCTCATCCTTGATCGCGTCCCAGATTTCCAATGCCAGCCGCGGCAGCGTGGTCGGCAGTGCGTCCCAATCCTTCTTGGCGTCCTCGGCCCATTTCTTGAACATGGCGTCGTGCTTGCGCGCTATCGCTTCGGTGCGATCGGCGATTGTCTTGACCAGCGCCGGATTCTTGCTGATGCGTTCGCGGCAGATGCGAGTCAGCTCGGGAATGGCCGTGAGCGTGTCGCCGAGCACGCGTAGGCTGCAGGTCGGCATGCGTGCATAGTCCATCGACCACTTGCTGAGATTGATCTCGCCGAAGCCAATCTCGATCATCTCGCAATGGGGCGGATAGTGCGGCACCACCTGGCGCTTGGTGCGGTCGTTGAAGTGCGTCGACTTCTCCCAGTCGCGGGTGTCGAGCGAGAGGATCAGATCGGCGTCGCGGAAGATTTCCTTCTCGCAGCTCAGGTTGAGCTTGTGACGGTTGGGGAAGTTCAGCCGTGCATGGACGTCGAACACCGCGGCGCCGACCGTTTCGGCGAGCTTCACGAGATTCTCGAAACCGCCCTCGCTGCGCGCCACGTACTCCGCCATCAAAACCGGATATTTGGCGGCGAGGAGACGATCGGCGACCTGCTCCAGTGCCTTGCTGTCGGCAGCCATCGGCGCCGGCACCCGGCTGTCGGCGGGCTTCGGCAGGGTCACTTCCTGCGTCAGCGGCTGCTCCTGCAGCCAAGCGTCGTAGCACATGTAGATCGGGCCCTGCGGCTCGGTCATCATCGCCGCATAAGCGCGCATGAAGGAATCCGGCACGCCGCCGATGCTGGAAGGTTGATAGTCCCATTTCACGTAATGGCGGAGCTGCTCGCCGTTGACGTTGGCGGTGTGAATCCAGTCGATGAACGGCCGCCGCCGGCTCTCGTCCATCGGCCCGGTCGCGCCGATGACGAAAACCGGGCAGCGGTCGATATAGGCGTAGTAGATGCCCATGGTCGCGTGGAGCATGCCGACGACGTCGTGCACGATCGCGACCATCGGCTTGCCGGTCGCCTTGGCGTAGCCGTGGGCGATCTGCACGGCGATCTTCTCGTGCTGGCACAGCAGCAGCGGCGGCTGGTTACCGCCGTAATTGACCAGCGAATCGTGCAGGCCGCGATAGCTCGCGCCGGGATTGAGCGCGATATAGGGGAATTCGTAGTGCTTGATCAGGTCGACGATGACATCCGACTGCCAGGCTTTCTTGGCGTAGCTTGCTTGCGTTTCTGCTTTTGTGGCGACGTCGTTCATCGTGCCGGTCCTTGCGGTGAATTGATTGGCGCGACCATACGGGGCGGGCGGCAGGCGGGCAATGTACTTAGGGCCGCACCGCGGGCGTCTCTATCGGCAGCCCGCGAGCGCGCCACATCAGAAACAATTCGAGGTTCACGAGCTCGGGCGTGCCGTAGTCGTATGGCTCGGCGCGCATTGCGGCCATGCAATCGCGCAGCCGCCGTTGCAACGAGCCGAGCTCTTGCCATTCCAGGCGATAGATCGGGTATCCGGTGGGCTGCGCTTGCGGCACAAGGCTGCCGGCCAGGCG
>DATJYT010000363.1:0-3793 GCA_035499475.1 Xanthobacteraceae bacterium
ACCGCCTCATGCGCGCCGGTCGAGGCGCCCGACGGCACGCCGGCGCGGCCGCGCGAACCGTCCTCAAGCACGACATCGACCTCGACGGTCGGATTGCCGCGGCTGTCGAGGATTTCCCGGCCGATGATATCGACGATGGCGGTCATATCTGCTCAAGGCTCCTTGCTTTTGGGGGCTTCTACAGGATCGGGCATGGTCTGATAAGGCTCTTGTCACGCCCCGCCAAAGCGAGGCATGCAGACGGCGATGGCGAAGAAAACACTGCAACTTGGCCGGCCGGTGCCGCTGCCCGCCTCGCCCGACCAGGCGGTGCTCGACCGCGTGCCCAATCCGCAGCCGGATACGAACTACGTCGCGCGTTTCACCTTTCCGGAATTCACGCTGATGTGCCCGGTGACCGGGCAGCCCGATTTCGCGACGCTCGTCATCGACTATGTGCCGAAGGCCTGGCTCGTAGAGTCAAAATCGCTGAAGCTTTATCTCAACAGCTTCCGCAACCACGGCGCTTTCCACGAGGAATGCACGGTCGCGATCGGCAAGAGGCTCGTGGCAGCGCTGAAGCCGAAATGGCTGCGCATCGGCGGCTATTTTCATCCCCGCGGCGGCATGCCGATCGACGTGTTTTGGCAGGCCGGCAAGCTCCCCGCCGGAGTATGGGCGCCCGATCAAGGCGTCAGCACGTACCGGGCACGCGGATAGCGAGTGAGCCTTTCAGCGTCGCGATGAGCGCGGCCGCTTCCTGCGCCGGGTCGGCCGCGCGCATGAGCCCGCCCATGACGGCAACGCCGCCGCAGCCGGCGGCCATGACTTCGCCGACCCGCGTCGTGTTGATGCCGCCGATGGCGAGCACGGGAACGGGCGCGGCTTGCGCAATAGCGGCAAGCCCCTTGCGGCCGATCTCGGGGCCGTAACCGGGCTTGCTCACAGTCTCGAAAGCCGGCCCCGCGAGCGCGTAGTCGACAGCGGCGGGGTCGATCGTTTCGGCGTCGGTGACGGTATGGATCGACACGCCGACGAGCCTGCCGGCGCCGAGCAGCGCGCGCGCGGAAGCGGCATCGGCGCCGGACGGCAGATGGACGCCGTCGACGCCGGCAAGCTTCGCCAACGACGCCTCGCCGTGGAGCGTGAGGCGCGCGCCGTGCCGCCGCATGATCGGCAGCAGCGAACGCGCCAGCACCACCTGCTCGTCCGGCGGCAAATCCTTCTCGCGCAGGCTGACCCAACGGCAACCGGCTACGCATGCCGCCGCGACGATTTCAGCAAGCGAACGCCGCGCCTGGCGGCGATCGGTCACCAGGAGGAGCGGCGGATTAGGAAGCGTCACGCGGTTCCGTCAGAGTCCGAATACGTGTTTGAAGAAACGCGCCGTGGCGACTTTCGATTCATCGTTTGCGCGCTCCTCGGCAGCGTCCTTCGGCGTGGAGAATCCGTGGGCGGTGCCGCTGTAGAGGTTAAGTTCCCAGGCGACCTTCGCCGCGCGCAACTGATCGATCAGGGTGACGACCTCGCTGATGGGAGCTACAGGATCGTCGGCGCCATGCAGGATGAGCACCGGCCCGTGGATGTTTTTCGCTGCTTCCGGCGGGTAACCGCGAAATGAGCCGTGGATCGCGACCGAGCCCACGATCGGCGCGCCGGTTTCGGCAAACTCGACACCGACCTCGCCGCCGAAACAGTACCCGACAGTCGCGATTTTCGTTGGATCGACCATCGGATTTGAGCGCAGCACCTCGTAGCCCGCCTGGGTCCGCGCCCTCATCAGCGGACGATCTTTGGTGAACATGGCGGTCTGCGCCTGCATTTCCGGAACCGTCTTGGGACGGACGTCCTTGCCGAAAATGTCCGGCGCGAAGACGACGTAGCCCTGTTGCGCATACATTTTGGCATTCTCCAGCGTCAGGTCCGACATGCCGTCACGCCGGTGCAGCAGCAGAACGCCCGGGCGCTTGCCGCTCAGGCTGTCGTCGTAAGCGAGGTAGCCCTGGAGCGCGGTGTCACCCTGTTTGTAGTCGATCCACTGGGTCTTGATTTCCGCCCGCGCCGCGCCGGCAAACAAACACGCCAAAACCGCGGTAAGCAGGACACCTGCGGTGCGCTTCATGACAGTCCTCCCAAATTTATGGCGTTTCATTCCCGGGGCGCCGAGCCTATATCCGGCCCGTTCGCCCGTTGCGAAGTCTAGCCGAGGCCGGCGGACGGCGCCACGCATCGGCGCCATGCTATGAAGCCGCCAAAGCCATGAACAGCGCGCCCCGTATCTCTTTCGTCTCGCTCGGCTGCCCAAAGGCGCTGGTCGATTCCGAGCGCATCATCACGCGGTTGCGGGCGGAAGGTTACGAATTGGTGCGCGACCACGCCGGCGCCGATCTCGCCATCGTCAATACCTGCGGCTTTCTCGACAGCGCCCAGGCGGAGTCGCTCGGCGCCGTCGGCGCCGCCATGGCCGAGAACGGCAAGGTCATCGTCACCGGCTGCATGGGCGCGGAGCCGGAAAAGATCACGGCCGCGCATCCCGGCGTGCTCGCGATCACCGGTCCGCAGCAATACGAGAGCGTGCTGGAAGCGGTGCATCGCGCCGTGCCGCCCGCGCATGATCCCTACTCCGGCCTGATCCCGCCGGAGGGCGTGAAACTTACCCCGCGCCACTACGCTTATCTCAAGATTTCAGAAGGTTGCAACAATCGCTGCACGTTCTGCATCATCCCGAAATTGCGCGGCGACCTGGTCTCGCGGCCGGCCGCCGACGTGCTGCGCGAAGCCGAAAAGCTCGTCGCCGCCGGCGTGAAAGAGCTGCTGGTTATCTCCCAGGACACCTCGGCCTACGGAGTCGATGTGAAATACGCGGCAAGTCCATGGAAGGGTCGCGAGGTGCGCGCCAAATTCCTCGACCTCGCGCGCGAGCTTGGCGAGTTCGGCGTCTGGGTGCGGCTACACTACGTCTATCCCTATCCGCACGTGGACGAAGTGATCCCGTTGATGGCGGACGGCAAGGTTCTGCCCTATCTCGACGTGCCGTTCCAACACGCAAGCCCCGACGTGCTCAAGCGCATGCGCCGCCCCGCGGCGCAGGAGAAAACACTGGAGCGTATTCGCGCGTGGCGGGACATTTGCCCGAGCCTGACCATCCGTTCGACCTTCATTGTCGGCTTTCCCGGCGAGACCGACAACGACTTTTCGCAGTTGCTCGATTGGCTGAGCGAGGCAGAGCTCGATCGCGTCGGCTGCTTTCGCTATGAGCCGGTGGCGGGTGCTGTTTCAAACGATTTGGCGGCGCTCGTGCCGGACGAGGTCAAAGAAGAACGCTGGCACCGCTTCATGGAGCACCAACAAGCGATCTCACGAAAGCGTCTCAAGCGTAGAGTCGGCAATCGCGAGCGCGTCATCATTGACGAAGCCGGGCCAACTGTCGTCAAGGGCCGCAGCAAAGGGGATGCGCCGCAGATAGACGGCACGGTCTATGTTGCAAGTCATCGGCCGCTCCGGGTCGGCGAGATTGCAACGGTGAAGATCGAACGCGCCAACGCCTACGACCTGCACGGGACCGCCGTCGGTTATTAGCGGTGCTCGCTGAGCACGGTTCTAACCGCTGTTATCAAAGTCGCCAGTTCGTCATCGCTGATGGTGAAGGCCGGCGTGAGATAGACCACCGAGTCAAACGGCCGGATGAAAACGCCTTCGCTGATAAAGCGTTGTCGCAGGGCGTTGAGATTTTCGATACGGTCGAGTTCGACCACGCCGATGGCGCCTTTAACCCTGACGTCCTTGACGCCGACGAGCTCTCGGCACGGTTCGA
>DATJYT010000364.1:0-11185 GCA_035499475.1 Xanthobacteraceae bacterium
CCTTCGTTCGCAGCGCCTTTACCTGGGCGCCGTTCGGCACGTACATGTAGGTCCCCTGGCCGCAGGCGCGGCCATCGTAATCGAACGCTCCGGCGGTGCAGAACCGAAGCTCGGCATCCTCCTGCACACCGGCCGGTAGCGCGGCACCGGGCTTAAGGTGCATGAAGCCGATACCGGTGCGCGCCTCACTGAACGTCCCGAGATGTTTGACCTCGACGCCGGGCCGCTTGCGGTCGGGCCAATAGCGCGCGTGTTCGGCCAGCATCATCACCGGATCGCGATAGCGCGGCGGCGGGAACACCAGGTCCCTGCCCTCGTGCTCTTCCCAGATCGCCTCATAGGAGTCGCGGTTCTTCGGCGTGCCATCCGGCTTGAACCCCTTATAGACGCCGTTCTCGAACTTGCCGCCGGCCTTGATGAGCTTGTCGTAGGTGGCGTTCATCTCCTCGTTGCTGAGCAGGTGCTCACCGCTGGCGCCCTGGAATTGCAGCACCAGGCACGCGCATTCGCCTTCCTGTTTTTGCGGACCGTAATAGGAACCCTCGGGAAAATAGCCGACCTCACCAGCGGCGAGATCGCCGTGTCCCGTGCTTTGGATACCCGACAGCGTGAACCGGATCTGATCGAAATTATGCCGGTGCCGCGGCGTGAAGTAGCCGTCCGGCACGATCGACAGCGAATATTCCATGGTCACGCCCGGCAGCCCGGTTTCGAGCGGCAGCCGCTTGCGGCGGATCATGTGGACGCGGCCGCGGCGCACTTCCTCGAACGGCATCTGATTGGTGTCGCAAATCACGACTTGCGGCATGGCGCTTCTCCCAGGCGGATCATCGGTTTCGCTTTCAATACGAACCTGCCGTCAATTGGTCCAAGACATAATATCGATAGAAGCTATGCCGTTACGGCATGGTCGTCGCGTCCGCTCAGGCGCGTCGCCGCTCGATCGGCGCCGGAGGCGCCCGGCCCCACAGCTTGCCGCCGGCCAAACGGTCGAAATGGCCGCGCAGAATATCGAGCACGGCGGCGATGGCCCGGCTCGACGTCTGGCCGCGCCAGCACGCCAGGCTGAGCGTCCAGGGAATATCGAGATCGACGAGGCGCCGGGCGGCGATTTCGCCGCGCTCAAGCTGACGGTGGATCGCACTATACGGCAGGATAGTGTAGCCCGCGCCGGCAGCGACCAGCGCGCGGGTCGTAATCATGCCGTCGGTCTGGACCGCGACTTTGAGACGGCCGCGGCCGAGCGCGCGTTCGATGAGTTGACGCAAGGCGTGCGCGTCGTTCGGCAGGATGAACGGCAGTTGATCGAGCCGCGGTTTGCCGGCACGGACAAGCGCTCGCGCCTTCGGCGGACCGACGAGGTACATCGCTTCCACCAGCAACGGGTGAACCTCTATGGATTTGTGCGGCGGCGGGTTGTGCATCAAGCACAGAACGAGACCGTGATTGACGAGTTGCTCGAAGATCAGCCGGCTGAACCCCTCGACGAAATCGAGCCGCAGGCGCGGAAAGCGTGCGGCGCATTCCTGCGTCAGCAGCGGCGCGATCACCTCGGTCACCGCCGGGCTGACGCCGATCGCAAGTGTGCCGGCGAGATCGGACGCCGAAGCCCTCACCTCGTCGAGCATATTTGCGGCCTGGCGCAACAAGGCGTGGGCGCGGTCAAGCAGCAGCCAGCCGGCCTCGGTCAATTCCAGCTGATGACCGGCGCGCACGAACAGCAGCATGCCGATCTCGGCCTCAAGCTTCTGAATTTGCCTGCTGAGCGCCGGTTGCGCGACCCGCAGATGCACGGCCGCCTTGGAAAAGCTTCGCGCTTCCGCGACGTGGACGAAATAGCGAAGGGTCCTGAACTCCACGCGCACCTCATGCCAATCCGGCATAGGACAGATGAGTTTTATATCTTAGACGTCACTCGGCGCCCCGCCTAGTCTGCCACCGCGCGCGGACGCAAGAACCGCTCGCGCCGGGGATTAAGGGAGGACGGCAGATGACAGCGTGGCGGCGGCATTTCGCGAGCCTCGCCTTCGCCGCCGGCGCGGTCGTGCTGCCCATTGCGGCGCAGGCGCAGACGAGTCTCGCCGTGGCCAAAGTCGCCGACGACTTCGCCCTCATCATGGGCGACTACGGCAAAGAGCTCGGCATCTTCAAGAACGACGGCATCGACCCCGAGATTTCGCTCATCACCCAGGCGCGCATGGTGCAAGCGACGATCGCCGGCAATATCGACATAGCGCTCGCGTCGGGCGCAACGCTGGCCTTCCTGGTCAAAGGCGCGCCACTCAAGGCCGTCGCGGCTTTATCCGATACGCCCGGCATTTTGGTGCTCGTGGTGCGGCCCGACAATTCCGTGCCGACGCTCGATGCGCTGCGCGGCCGCACCGCCGCCGTCACGAATATCGGCTCGCTCACCGACTGGGCGGTGTCGCAAATCGCCGTCGGCAAAGGCTGGGATACCGGTGATATCAAGCGGGTCGCAGTCGGCGACACGCCGGCGCGCGTCGCAGCGCTGCGTACCGGCAATGTCGATGCCGCGGTGATCGACATCGCAGCCGCGCTCGATCTCCAGCAACGCGGCGACGTGAAAATCCTGGTGAATTTCGGCGATCTGATCAAGAATTTCCAAAATCAGATCATCTACGCCTCGGACAAAGCCATCGCTGATAAGCCGGACGCGGTCCGCGCCTTTGTCAAAGGCTGGTTTGAGACGGTCGATTACGCCCGCCACAACAAAGCGCGGACCGTGGCCTTCACCACGCAGGCCCTTGGCGTGCGCGAGAGCGTGGCGGCGCAGGTCTATGACCAGCTCATGGGATCGAACTTCTTCTCCCGTGATGGCGTGATCGACCCGAAGATCCTCGCGGCGATGTCCAAGAGCTTCGTCGAGTTGAAGCTATTGCCTACCGAGGCGGACCTGTCGGGCTTTGTGGCTAAGGGGTTCTTGCCGGGGAAGAATTAAGCGGCTTACACACAGGCCGGGAAACGCATTGTTTGCCCGACTCAGTGCACTCACGTAACGTCCCCCAGACTTTCAGGGGGACCCGATGGGCCGCTTGGTGCGCAAGCCGACGTTGCCGGACGTCAATGTCCAGAGCGAAGGGCTCGACGGCATGTTTCGCACCGGCAGCCGTACGACAGCGGCAGCGCCTACCGTTCCCGACGACAATTATCTCGAGCGAACGGTGAAATACATTCCCGCCGAGGTCATCGGCTTCTCGATGGTGGTCAACGCCATCCTGCAACAAGCCGTCATCGCCGGCGGCGACAGTGCCGCGATGGCCAGCTTTCCGGTGACCGCCATCGCCGTCGGTGCGCTGATCTTGGGCTGCGCATTGACGCCCTTGTTCTGCTGGTACATCCGCGAGGACGGCGATGCCTGGGTCGTCAACGCCGTCGTCTCGACCGTCGCCTTCCCATTCTGGGCCTATCTGATGGGCGCCGTCGCTTTCGACAAATTCCATGACGGCAATCTGGCGGCAATCCTGATCCTCACCTTCACGGCGATCAGCGGCCTCGTCATGCCGCAGGCGGAGAAGCCCAAGCCGAAGGAGCAGCGGGCGTCGCCGCCCGTGGACGGTCCACGCCTGGTCGACGCCTTGACGGCCTGACCGAAGCGATCAAGCCTCAAGCCCACCGCGCTTGACCTCGGTCGCGCGCCTTCGAAGCCGCATTGGCGTGGCAGCCCCAAATTGGATAACATTCACTTCGATGATTGAGCCTTGGGGGCGAGGCTGATGAGACGCCGCGTCGCGGCTGGCCGTAAAGCCGTTAAGAAGTCAGGCCGCACAAGTACAAAACCGCGGCGCGGACGCCGAGCGCAGGGCCGTCCGATCTCCTCCGTCGCCGTTCTCCAGGCGCAGGTCGGCGCGCTCAGTCATGAATTGAACGAGACGCGCGAGCAACGGGCCGCCATCAGCGCCGTGCTCAACATAATTTCGCGTTCTCCCTCGGACGTTACGCCGGTCCTCGAGACCATCGCCGAGATAGCGCAGCGCTTGTGTCAATCGGAGCAAGCTTACATCCTGAGGCTTCGGGACGGGCGGTATCATCTCGCCGCCGCCAAAGACGTTCGGTCTGCCCGTATAGAATATCTGCGAGGGCATCCTATCGAGCCCGATCGAGGATCGGCGGTCGGACGCGTCGCTCTCAGCCGAAAGCCTGTTCATATCTTGGACGCCATGGCTGACCCCGAGTACACGCTCGAGATGGCTGGAGAAAACCGCAACTATCGCACAATCCTGGGCGTGCCGTTGTTCAGGGACGGGATCGTAACGGGCGTCATTGTTCTGACGCGCAGCGTCATCCAGCCTTATAGCGAACGGCAGATCGAGTTGATCACGACTTTTGCCGATCAGGCCGTCATCGCGATCGAGAACGCCCGGCTGTTCAACGAACTCCACCAGCGCACCGACGATCTCAGTGAGGCGCTGGAACAGCAGACCGCAACCTCGGAGGTGCTCAGGGTCATCTCCAGCTCGCCAGGCGCGCTCGACCCCGTGTTTCACACCATCTTGGAGAACGCGACGCGCATCTGTGAGGCCAAGTTCGGACATCTGTACCGCTGGGACGGTAGCGCCTTTCAACTCGCGGCGATGCTGAACACTCCGCCCGCTTTGGCCGAAGAACGCAAACGATCGCCGCTGCGCCCCAGTCCGAACGAGGCTCTCGGCCGCATGATGGGCACGAAAACGGTGGTTCACATCGCGGATGCGGCAGCCGAGCAGGGCTACATCGACAAAAGCGATCCGGGAGTAGTCACGGCCGTCGAACTTGGAGGGATCCGAACGCTCGTAGCGATCCCAATGCTGAAGGAAAACGAGCTCATCGGCGCCCTGACGATCTACCGTCAGGAAGTGCGCCCGTTCAGCGACAAGCAGATCGATCTGGTGACGAACTTCGCCGCCCAGGCCGTCATCGCCATCGAGAACACGCGACTCTTGAACGAGCTTCGCCAGCGTACCGATGATCTTACCGAGTCGCTCGAGCAACAGACCGCGACATCGGAGGTCCTTCAAGTCATCAGCGCGTCGCCCGGCGCGCTGGAGCCGGTGTTCAAGGCCATGCTGGAGAACGCGACGCGGATTTGTGGAGCGCAGCTCGGCACGCTGGAGCTCACGGAAGACGACGGCTTCCGAATGGTGGCATCACATGGCGTGCCGTCCGCCTATATCGCATTCCGCAATCGCGAGCGGGTGTTACGCCCGCCGCCGGAACACCCGCTCGCGTGGGTCGCAGCCACAAAACAAGTGTTTCAAGTAGCCGATTTTCGCGCCTCACCCCAATCCGCTCGCGGTCAACTTGCCGAACTTGCCGGCGCGCGGACCTTGCTCAGCGTTCCGATGCTCAAGGATAGCGAACTGATCGGGGTGTTTACCATATACCGTCAGGAGGTTCAGCCCTTCACCGGAAAGCAGATCGAGTTGCTGACAAGCTTTGCAGCCCAGGCCGTGATCGCCATCGAGAACACGCGCCTGCTCAACGAACTGCACCAGCGCACGGACGATCTCAGCGAATCGCTGCAGCAACAGACCGCAACGGCCGACGTGCTCAAGGTCATCAGCCGCTCGACCTTCGACCTCCAAACGGTGCTCAGCACGCTGCTGCAATCGGCGGGTCGTCTCTGCGAGGCGGATATGGGAGTCATCGCTCAGCGCAAAAGCGATCAATTCTATCGCACCGCCGGCTTCGGTCTCTCCGATCGCCTGGCCGACATGATCAACCATCAACCGGTCGGCCTCGACCGCAGCAGCGTATCGGGGCGCGCGCTGCTCGAAGGCAAGGTCGTCCATATCCACGACCTGGAAAGCGATCCCGAATACACACATCCGGGGCGAGACACCGGCGAATTCCGCACGTTGCTGGGCGTTCCGATGTTGCGGGAGGGCGTGCCAATCGGCGTGTTGACGCTGATGAGGAGGGAGGTGCGGCCGTTCACCGGCAAGCAGCTCGAACTGGTCGCCACCTTCGCCGACCAGGCGGCGATCGCGATCGAGAACGTGCGGCTGTTCGAGAACGTCGAGGCCCGCACCCGCGAGCTGGCGAAATCCCTGGAGGAGCTGCGGACCGCCCAGGACCGTCTGGTGCAGACCGAGAAGCTCGCCTCGCTCGGCCAACTGACCGCCGGCATCGCACACGAGATCAAAAATCCCCTCAACTTCGTCAACAATTTTTCGACCATCTCGTCCGAATTGCTGGACGACCTGCAGGAGGCGCTGCGCGGCGTAGCTTTGGACGAGAAGACCGGCGCCGAGGTCTCCGAGCTGACGGACACGCTGCGCGGCAATCTCGACAAGATCGTGCAGCACGGCAAGCGGGCGGACTCGATCGTCAAGAACATGCTGCTGCACTCGCGCCAGGGCGCGGGCGAGCACCGGCCCGTCGACATCAACGCGATCGTCGAGGAGAGCCTCAACCTCGCCTATCACGGGGCCCGGGCTGAGAAGCAGGGTTTCAATGTCACCCTGCAAAAGTCCTTCGATCCGGATGCGGGCGAGGTCGACCTTTATCCGCAGGAGGTGACGCGGGTGCTTCTGAATCTCGTCTCGAACGGCTTCTATGCGACCATGAAACGCAAAGAAAAATCGCCCGGGGAGGCTTACGAGCCGACGGTCACCGCCACGACAAAAAATCTCGGCGACAGCGTCGCCATCCGAATTCGCGACAATGGCATCGGGATATCTGCCGACGTGAAAGAGAAGATGTTCAACCCGTTCTTCACCACCAAGCCACCCGGCGAAGGAACGGGCCTGGGACTGTCGCTGAGCCACGACATCATCGTGAAGCAGCACGCCGGTCAGATCGAAGTCGATACCAGGCCCGGTGAATTCACCGAGTTTCGGATCATCCTGCCTCGGACGGCGGCGTCCATTGCCAAATCGGGAGAACCGGCGTGAACCTGCTTATTCTCGTGGTCGATGACGAACCTGATGTCGAACAGCTGTTCCGGCAGCACTTCCGGCGTGACCTGCGCGCCGGCCGCTTCACCATGGAATTCGCGCAATCCGCGGCCGGCGCCCTGCAATGCATCGACGATGAACGAAATGCTTCCCTGATCCTGATCCTCTCCGACATCAACATGCCCGGCATGAGCGGGCTTGAGCTCCTGCCCAAAGCCAAGACATTACGGCCGGATGTGCCGGTGATCATGATCACCGCCTATGGCGACGCCGATACCACGCGACGCGCCTTGGAAGGCGGCGCTGATGCGCTGCTCACCAAGCCCATCGACTTCACATCGCTCCGGAATGAAATCGAAACGCGGATCGAACGGGCGGCATGACAACACGGATCCTTGTCGTTGACGACGAGCCGGACCTGGAAGCGCTCATTCTGCAGAAGTTCCGGCGTCAGGTCCGGGACGGCGCGATCAGCTTCCTGTTCGCCCGGGACGGCGTCGAAGCCCTCGATGCGCTCAAGGCCGACGCAGGCATCAATCTGGTGGTCACCGACATCAACATGCCCCGGATGGACGGCTTGACGCTGCTGCAGAAATTGCAGGAGGGCGAGGAGAGGCTTTCGACAATCGTCGTGTCGGCCTATGGCGACATGGCCAATATCCGCACCGCGATGAATCGGGGCGCCTTCGATTTCGTGACAAAGCCAATCGATCTCCAGGACCTTGAAACCACCATTGCCAAAACGCTGCGGCACATTGAATTTCTAAATCAGGCCCGCGAGCGCCAAGCCGCCGCCGAGCGGGCCTACTCATCATTGTCGCGCTATTTTTCGCCAAATCTGGCGCAGCGGTTGGCCAGCGACGTGGATGCAATAGATCTCGGCGGGCAACGGCGTGAAATCACAACGCTGTTCACCGATATTGCGAGTTTCACGGCGCTGGCGGAGGCACTCGAACCAAGCGTGCTCGGGCCTTTGCTCAATCAATACCTCACCGGCATGACCGACGTCGTATTTGCGCATGACGGCACGGTTGCCAAGATCGTGGGGGATGCGCTGCACGTCCTGTTCGGGGCCCCCGGGGCACAACCCGACCATGCGTCCCGCGCGGTTGCCTGTGCCTTGGCGCTCGATGAATACGCCGAGTCGTTTCGGCAGCGCTGCCATCAGAAACAAATCGTTCTTGGCATCACGCGCATCGGCGTTCATGCCGGGCCTGCGATTGTCGGCAATTTCGGCGGCGGACGCTTCTTCGACTACACCGCCTACGGCGACACCATCAACGTGGCCGCACGATTGGAGGCTGCCAACAAGCAGCTCGGCACGCGCATCTGTGTCAGTGCGACGCTGGCGGAGAAGGCGCCGGGGTTCCGGGGACGGCCTGTTGGCGACCTTGTGCTTCGCGGCAGGACCGAAGCCTTGCGGGCATTCGAACCGCTCAGCCAAGAGAAATTCAGCACACCGGCAATAGCAAGCTACCTGGACGCCTTCGCCAAGGCGGAGACGGGCGACCCAGGCGCCATGGCTGCATTCGCGGCGCATGTCGGTAAGCAACCCCAGGATCAACTCGCAGGCTTCCATCTCAAACGGCTGCTTAACGGGCAGACTGGGGTTCGGATCGCAATGGATTAGCGCCGGACGGAATATCGCGCGCGCCGATCAGTGCGTTCACATCGCCGAGCCTCTCATTCCGTGCCCGCGTTGCGGAGCGCGCGCCACTCATGGCATGTGTCGCGCCATGGCGAAGGATGAAACCATCCTGGTATTCGATTCCGGCCTTGGCGGCCTCACCGTCTATCGCGAGATTGCGGCGGCGCGGCCGCAGGCCGATTTTCTCTATGTCGCCGACGATGCCGGTTTCCCCTACGGCGCGCTCAAGGATTCGGTGCTGATCGCCCGCGTCGTAGCCCTCATCGGCGAACTGATCGAGACGCATCGGCCCGATCTCGTCGTCATCGCCTGCAACACCGCCTCGACTATCGTGTTGCCCGACTTGCGGCGGCAATTTTCGGTGCCGTTTGTCGGCACCGTGCCGGCGATCAAGCCGGCCTGCGCGGCGTCCGTCACCCGGCGGGTCTCGGTGCTCGGCACCGAAGCGACGGTGGCGCGCGAATATACCCGCGCCCTCATTCGCGACTATGCGCAGGACTGCGAAGTCACGCTGGTCGGATCGAAGCGGCTCGCGACCTACGCGGAGGCCGAGCTTGGCGGCAGGCCGGTGGGCGACGCCGAACTGTCAGCCGAAATCGCGCCTTGCTTCCGCGATGACGGCCGGCGCACCGACACCATCGTGCTCGCCTGCACCCACTATCCGCTGCTGATCGAGCGGCTGTCGCAGCTCTCGCCGTGGCCGGTGACTTTCCTTGATCCTTCGCCCGCCATCGCCCGGCGCGTCGGCGATCTGCTGGGCCCGGCCTCAACTGTGGAAAGGCGCGGAATCGCGCGCGCGGTTTTCACCTCCGGCCATCCGCCTCGCGAACTGCTGTCCCGCTTCGGCATCGGGTTGGGTGAATCGGCCGACGCCGCCGCGCGCTGACAACTGCCCAATCCCGGATCAGGCGCTGCACCGAATTTCGGCGGCGCCCGTCTTGTCGGGGCGGCGCGCTAAAGCTACGCTTTCGGCTGCCGGGCTCCGTGATTGTTTTGGGAAACACCGCGATGAGCACCGCCGTCATAGCAGAGTCGAAGGCCGGATACCTGAACCGCTGGAACCAGCTTGTTCTCGGCGTCATCGCCATGATGGCGATCTCGAGCCCGCAATATGTGTGGACGCTGTTCACCGGACCGCTCAACCAGAAGCTCGGCACCACGCTTGCGCAATTGCAGTGGACGGTTTCGCTGCTGATCATTCTGCAGACCTGGTTCTCGCCGTTCCAGGCCTACCTGGTCGACCGCTTCGGTCCGCGCATGCTGATCTCGATCGGCGCATTGCTGTCCGGCGGAAGCTGGGTGCTCTCAGCTTATGTCGACAACATCTGGGCGCTGTATTTCACCTACGGCGTCCTCGGCGGCTTCGGCACCGGCATCATCTATGTCGGCATCATCGGCCTGATGGTGCGGTGGTTTCCGGATCGTCGCGGGCTCGCCACCGGCTTGGCCGCGGCGGGCTACGGTTTCGGCGCCATCTTCACCAGTTTCCCCGTCGACAGCATGATCAAAAGCTCCGGTTATGCGCACACGCTCGTGGTGTGGGGCGTCATCCAGGGCATAATCGGCATTCTGGCAGCGCAATTGTTGCGCGTGCCGCCGGAAGGCTATCGGGTGCTGGATGGGGCGCCGGCCGCCGCCATCGCGGCGCAGCAGACCAAACGCAGCTATGCGCCGGCTGAAATGCTGAAGAGTCCCATTTTCTGGCTGCTGTTCGTCATGATGAGCATGATGTCGACGTCGGGCCTCATGGTCGTCTTCAATGTCGGGCCGTTCGCCAATGACTACAAGGTTGCCCAAGTGGCCGTGCTCGGCATGGCGGCGCTGCCGCTGTCGTTGACGCTGTCGCGCTTCACCAATGGCTTGACGCGGCCGTTCTTCGGCTGGGTGTCGGACCAGATCGGGCGCGAGCAGACGATGGCGCTCGCCTTTGCCCTGGAATGCATCGCCATCCTCATTCTGTTTGCCTTCATCGCTCAACCGGCGCTGTTCGTGGTGCTGACCGGGCTCGTCTTTTTCGGCTGGGGCGAGATCTTCTCGCTGTTTCCCTCGACGTTGACCGACACGTTCGGGCCGAAATACGCCGCGACCAACTATGGCTTCCTCTATATCGCGCAGGGCGTCGGCTCGATCCTCGCCGGGCCGGCGGCGGCGTTCCTCAAGCAGACGACCGGAAGCTGGACTGCCGTGTTCATCATCGTCGCGGTGCTCGACGCGGTGACCGCACTTCTTGCCATCACGTTGCTGCGCAGCATGCGCCGCGCGCACTTCGCACGCGGCTGAGCCGGAGCACGGGCAAAAAGCCCGGTTTGACACCCGCCGGGTTTGCCCCTAGATACCGCCCACTTCGCGGGCCCAAAGGGCCCGCGCGGTGTTTCGCGACCCGTGGTTTGGCCCGGCGCTTCGGCTGCCAAACCTGTCGGTTCCGCCTCCTCCCTCCCCGCCCGCGGGGAGATTAGGGAAGGGCCAGGGACAGAGGAGGGCGCGATCCTCAGCCAGCACCACTTTAGCGAGGACGCGAATGACCAAGCGCCATCAGGCGAAGTACAAGATCGACCGCCGCATGGGCCAGAACCTCTGGGGCCGGCCCAAGTCACCCGTCAACAAGCGTGAATACGGTCCCGGCCAGCACGGCCAGCGCCGC